>NZ_JBJIAK010000014.1:0-114896 GCF_045310915.1 Mycobacterium sp. SMC-17
TCATTTTCGAGAGACCTCGACCTCTATCCCGGCAACGACGCGCCAACCACCTCTACACCCTCATCTGTGAAGAGCCGTTTTAGCCAAATCGTGACTAGCCTGCCGCACCAGTTTCAACTCTCGGAACGTATTGTTTGGCGGCGAAAGCACGATGTCGCCCGGACCACAGTCCGCTGAACCCGGAACATTTGCCATCATCGACAATTTAGAGGGTTTGACATGACGACCAAGGGGCGGGGTGCAAAAACGTGGACGGCACTGACTCGAGCGGTGAGCATCGCGTCCACCGCGATACTGATCGCGCCGACGGCAGGTGCTGAATCGTCTTTCACGGGGGCCGCAGGCCGCCCATTCGCGAGCACAAGCGTGTGGAACAGCGCCATCACATCCAACCCGGCGTTGATAAGCAACTCCGCGGCCATCGTCGCCAGACTCAGCATCGGCCAGCACGTCGCCAATCTCAACGAGTTCGGAATACCGATCTACAACGCATCGGCCTCGTCGCCGGTCGTCTCCGTTCGATGCACACAAGCTTGGGGTCCATGCCCATTGCCCACCGCGGTGCGTCTACCGGCAGGTGCACTGCCCAACACAGGCAGCGACCATGCGCTGATCTCCATCGACTGGACCGCGAATCCCCCTGTTTCGTACGACTTCTGGGGTGCTGCGCAGCCGTCCGGCGGAACCATTTCGACCAGCTGGGGTGGCATCACGTACGACCTTGCAAACGGTTCGGGCATCGGGCCGGGCGGCGGCACAAGTGGATCCGCCACAGCCACAAACGTTTCGCGACTCGCCGGCGTCGTCAGGATGCGCGAAATCCAGGCAGGTTTGATTCCGCACGCACTGGCCATTGCATCGAGCCTCGCGTGTCCGGGGTACTTTCGCTACCCCGCATCGCATACCGACGGTTTCGACGCAAGCGCGAACTGCGTCCCCGAAGGCTCACGGGTTCAACTGGATCCGTCGATCAACGTCGGCGCACTGCCTTACGGGCAACAAGTGATCGCGAAGGCGCTCCAGACATTCGGTGCGTACGTCGTCGACAATGCCGGGGCGTCCATCGCGGTGGTTTTCGAAAGTGATCCGAGCCTGATCGGCAAGCCCGGCCAGATTCCGGCTGCCTACCAAAGTGCCGGTCTCGCATGGGACTACTACGACATGAACGCGATTCCGTGGAGCCGCTTACGCGTGCTGCAGCAATGGGACGGCAACGTCGATGTCACCCCGCCGACCGCACCGGCGGGCGTCACTGCCGTCAGCGTCGCCCCGACCAGCGTCACGGTGGCCTGGCAGGCATCGAACGACGGACAGGGTTCCGGAGTCGTCGGTTACTACCTCTGGCGTGGCGACCCCTCGGGACAGTACTGGACCATGGTGGCGTCGGGATCGTCGGCTACCCTCGCCGACCGATCGGCCCTACCCGGCCAGACCTACCTGTACGGAGTGCGCGCTCAAGATGGTGTCGGCCGGTTGTCTTCGTCATCGAACATCATCTCGGTGCGGACACCTGTCGGTTGATCCGACCGGCAGATGACGGCCGAGCACGCGGTTGGATCACCAACCGAAATCACAGCGCAGACAGCAGTTCCGTCAGCTCCGTGTACATCCGGTCAAGCGCCGCCTCCACAACTTCCCCCGACACGGTGGCTTCGCAGTATGTGACGGAGACGTTGCGACTGTTGGTGGTGTCGGAAATCAGTAGCGTCATCGCATCGGGTCGATCGAGGTCGACGAACGCAGTCGCCAGTTGCGGCGCATCACGCACCCACGGTAGGTGATCGAATGGAAGCCGGCCCATATCACTCACGGACAGCCGAATCCGTTCTGTGCCAACGTCTGGTTCTGCGGCTCTCGTGCGGGTAAAGCCACCCAACAACGAGCGGAGCGCGCCGATCCCGATGGACATGATGGGCCATCCTGTTTCAGTCACTTTGCGCAGCTGAGCCGTGATCTGGTCCGGCGGCAATGTACCTATCCTAAGTGGAATCCCGATCGCGAAATTTCCCAGGGCGGCCGCATATTCGCGAGGCAGGTACCGCCGGCAATTGAACAACACCACCACATGCTCGTCGATGGGCAGCTGCACTGATCGCAGCGCGGCGAGCCACAAGGCTGACATCACCGCCACCCGCGTCGAGTCGGGCGCATGCTTGTCAACCCAATCCTGCAATCGACCGATCTGGCGCGCATCGAACCGACGTGTGGCGACTCGCCTCAACGACCGCCAATCGGCCACGGCGCCGGCTTCGGAAATACCAGAAGTTCTGCGCCGCTGTTCTTTTCGCAGAGTCCAGAGCGATCTCAGCAGCGCAGGGCGCCTAGCGTAGTGCCGCCACAACGCCCGCCAAACCACGGTATGCGGCAGATCCGACGGCAACTCCGGTAGTCCGGCAGCCAGCGCACCGATGATGCTCAACCCGTAATGTCCGTCACCGACCGCGTGTGGGTATTCGACGGCAAGGAAACCGCCGGAGACGAAGACGTCGGTTGGATTCCGCCGACCCTGGCGGTGTCCGATCCCGGTGAGAAAGGCGCCGAGATCGATTGAGGCAGTGTCTGCCACGACGTGAACCGCATCGTCGATGAGATCAGGACGGTACGGCCAGCACGCTTGGCTCTGGCTTGGCGCGATCGCAATCCTGGGGGTTGCCGAACTTGTGACTATCGTCGACAGTCGGGATTGCACCTCATCGGCGGTGAGCCCCTCCAAGGGTCCGACGACTGCAACTATCCGACTGCCGGACCAAGACCTGTCCAAGGGAGTGGAGCGATACACCCCGGTCACGTTGCCCCACCAGCGCTTTCGCATCGACATCAACATACGGCTCCCCGCCATAATGGTCGCCACCGGTCCAAAGTTACCGCAGACGCGAAAACTTCCCGCGTCAGATGGTCATTTCGACATCATCGAACTCCATTTGCGTCGCTACGCAGCTCTGGGCAAATCGCCACGCCTGCTGCGCCGGGTTGATGGCATGATGGCGCCATGGCCCAGCTGACCCGGCGCGCCTTCATCGGTTGCGGCGCCATCGCCGGCGCCGGAGCCGTCGGCGCGTATGTACTGGGCACGACTGTTCGCCGGCCCCGTGCCACCGCACATCCGGCCCCCGCAACGAGCGGAGCCAATACTTTCCTCTCCGAGGCGCGGGGCGGCGTGTCAACCAGGTGGGCCATCGCACGGCCACCCGGCCGTGGTGGGCCGCTTCGCCCTGTCATCGCGTTGCACGGCAGGGGCAGCAATCTCGACGAGACCATGTCGGCAGACTTTCCGGACCGCCTGGATGAGATTGTGAAGGCAGGATTGCCGCCGTTTGCAGTCGTCGGCGTCGACGGCGGCGACAACTTTTGGCACAAGCGGGCCAACGGAGACGACCCGGGAGCCATGGTGCTCAATGAGCTGATACCGATGCTGGCCGGGCAGGGCCTGGATACGTCGCGGGTGGGGTTCCTGGGCTGGTCAATGGGCGGGTACGGCGCACTTCTCTTGGGCGCCCGGTTGGGTCGCGCCCGGACGGCGGCGATCTGCGCTGTCAGCCCAGCACTGTGGACCTCGCCTGAAACGGTGCCGGAGGGAGCCTTCGACGGCCCGGAAGACTATGCCGCGAACTCGGTATGGGGACAGCGCTCGTTGGCCTCGATTCCGATCCGGATCGACTGCGGTGAGAGCGACGGGTTCGCTGCCGCAACCAGAGCTTTCATCGCTCAATTGCCGAACGGCGCCGCAGGCGGTCTCTCACCCGGCGGTCACGCCCCCGCGTTCTGGAACCCACTGATGCAAGACGAACTCGCGTGGCTCGCGCCGCTCATGGCCCGATGATTGGTGCAGACTCTCAGCGCTTACTCGCTCTCGGTGCGCCCATAGATCCGCACAATTTCCGAGAACGCGGGTCACAGAACTCGGCCCGCTAGATGCTCGCTGCGACGGGCCGCGGAATGCTCGGCGGAAAGTCTCGCCGTTCACGAAGCCAGGCGGGCACGCGATCAGCGGCGATGGGCGTGCTGTAGAGATAGCCCTGCACAACGTCGCACTTGAATTGCTTGAGCCGAGCGGCAGTTTCGCCGTCTTCCACGCCCTCAGCGACGACGCGGGCACCCAGATGATGGGCCAGCGAAATGATGGAGCGGACGATTTCGGCGGCACGATCGTCCTTGAGGACAGATGCGACGAACTGCCGGTCGAGCTTGACTTCGTCCACCGGAAGGTCGCGCAGGTAACTCAACGTTGAATAGCCGCTGCCGAAATCATCGATCGCGACCCGTACTCCGGTGTGGCGCAACCCGTTCAAGACGTACTGAACGCGTCCCAGCTTGCTCAGCATGAAGTCCTCGGTGATCTCCAGCGTCAGGTCGGCCGCAGAGATCCGGCGTTCTTCCAGCGCCTTGGCGATCCGCCGGGGCAAGGCGATGTCAGTGAGGCAATTGGCGAATACGTTGACTGCCACGGGAACAGCCAGTCCCTCACCGCGCCAGCGGGCAACGTCGTCAAGCGCCCGCTCGATCACCAGATCGTTCACCAAGGTGGTCAGGCCATGCGAACGCACCAACGGCAAGAAGCGGTCGGGGGCCAGCAGGCCGAGTTCGGCATGGGGCCAACGCAATAGGGCTTCCACGCCCATCATGGCGCCCGAGATCAGGTCGAACTTCGGTTGGTAATACAGGCAGAGTGCCTCACTGTCGATCGCCTGGCGTAGCTGGCCCAGCAGCCGGACCGTCTCGGTCGGCCGTGCTCCCAAGGCCGCGGTGCGCGTTGTCGTCGCAGCGTCGTCGTCAATGTCGCTGTCCCTGCCGTGGATGTACGCACTTCGCAGGTGCGAGTTCTTGGCGATTTGAACGGCCGCCGCCGCTCGCGCGAGCAGATCGTCGGCAGTCAGGTCGGCTTCGCCCTCGGTGGCCACCGCCAGGCCGACGCTCGGTCGGATCAGCAGGTCGTGCCCGTCGATGATGAACGGGTCGGCGAATGCCTGGACCAGGCGGTCTGCCACGGCCCGGCCGCGCTCGACACCGCCGTCCATGAGTACCGCGAACTGCCCGCTGTCCAGCCGTGCGATGACATCGTCGAGGCCGACGCTCGATCGGATACGGCCGGCGGCCAGGTTCAGCAGGTCGTCTCCCGCACCACGGCCATAGGCCGCGGTCACCAACGCCAACTCGTCCATATCGAGACGCGCAACCGAAACGCCTTCGGCGGCATGGCCGGTCCGGGACAGCAAGGAAGACAGTCGGTCGCGCAACGAGATCGCGTTGTCGAGGCCGGTCACCCGGTCCTGCTCCAAGAGTTCTCGCGCGGCGGCCCGTAGGCGTTGGTTCTCGTTGAACGTCACAATCTGACGCACCACAACCCCGAGGCCATCCCGCACATCAACGCGATCAAGGACGCGGTGTTCGATGCCCTCAAGGCGACACCCATGTCGGACGCCAAGATCTACATCGCCGGTATCGGCTCCACCAACAAGGACATCCAAGAGGGCACCAAGTACGACCTGTTGATCTCCGCGCTGGCGGCAGTCGCGCTCATCCTGCTGATCATGGTGATCGTGACCCGCAGCATCGTGGCCGCGGCCGTCATCGTCGGCACCGTCGTGCTGTCGCTGGGCGCATCGATCGGATTGTCGGTTCTGGTGTGGCAGTACATCTTCGGCATCCATCTGTACTGGGTCGTGGTGCCACTCGCGATCATCCTGCTGTTGGCCGTCGGCGCGGACTACAACCTGCTCCTGGTGTCGCGGTTCAAAGAGGAGATGCATGCCGGCCTCAACACCGGCATCATCCGGTCGATGGGTGGCACCGGCAGCGTCGTCACAGCAGCCGGTCTGGTGTTCTCCGCCACGATGGCGGCGTTCATCTTCAGCCCGCTCGTGATCCTCGGGCAGATCGGTACGACCATCGGCCTGGGCCTGCTGTTCGACACGTTGGTGGTGCGATCGTTCATGACACCGTCGATCGCCGCACTGCTGGGCAAGTGGTTCTGGTGGCCGCAGATCGTGCGCCAGCGTCCGGTGCCCGCCGAGTGGCCGTCGCCGCAGAAGTTCGACGACGACGACCTGTCGCTCAGCGAGCGCTGACCGAACCGCACTGGACGGCGTGCTGCGCGGCACGCCGTCCGGAGTACACACAGTCGGCGAGCGACAGCCCGCTCACGTAGGAGTTGGCACAGATGCCGACAGCTGTGCGTCCCGCCGCGAAGAGGCCGTCGATCGGTTGTCCCTCAGCGGTTTTCACGGCACCGGTGTCTTCGTCGACGATGAGGCCACCGAGGGTGAACATCGGGCACGGATTGATGAGGCTGGGCTTGATCGAGATCGCGATCAGCGAGTACGGACCCTGTTCGATGGGGTGGACGTATTCGGCCGGCTTGCCCATCGGATCAGGGCGCCCCGCTGCCGCGGCCTCGTTATGCTCAGCGACTGTCCGGCACAGTCCAGCCGGGTCGACGCCCGCCTTGGCGGCGACAGCTTCGATGGTGGCCGCCTCCACGCGATCGGTCCGCAGCATCGCTTCCATCTGCAGGCGCTGAAACCAGATCGCCTGCTGCGGAAGCTGTTTGCGCGCCTGCTCGAGCAGCGACCGGTCGGCCAGAATCCAGCCTCGCCCGTCGTGGCCCTGCACCATTGCGTTGCCGATGGCTGCGCCGTAACGGGTTTCGTCGATGAAGCGGTGTCCGCGTTCGTCGACGACAAGCCCGCCGAGCATCGCACTGGGCGGCGTGATGAACCGCCAGGCGGACACGTTGTCCAGCCGATCCACGGCCGCGCCGACATCGACAGCCAACTGCATGCCGCTGCCGTCGTCCGCGCTGGTGCCGAGTTGCAGGCCATCGCGATAGTCCGGAGCGTGCTGCTGGATCAACTCACGATTGGCGATATATCCACCGGCGCAGAGGATTACACCCTTACGAGCACGGATGTCGACCGTTCGGGCGTAGCGGCGTTCGAGTGCGGCCAGCAGCCGGTCCATCGCCGCGCGCAGCGGCGGGTAGTAGATACCGGGTTTCACGGACAGCGCGGCGTATGTCGCGTAGCGTCGCTGCACCCACGCCGGCGCTTGCGCCAGGGTACTGGTGCGGACACCCACGACCCGGCCTGCGGCATCGGTCAGAAGGGAATCGGCTCGCGTGTGGAACATCGTGCGCACACCCGCCCGGCGCGCTGACGCCGCCAGCGGCTGATAGATCTTTTTACCCGACGCGCCCGGACCCTTGGCCCGGTGGCCGCGCTGCACCGGCGGCGTGATCGCGCGGAAGTGGCCGGAGTTCTCACTGCCCGAGTAATAGAGGTAGTACTTGTTGTTGGGATACGACGTCTTGTAGGGACACACCGAGGCCTCGAACGGCACGCCGTGTGCGGTGAGCCAGTCGATCATTGCGGGACTGCCGTCGACGAACCGCCGCAGTGTTTCCGGCCGCACCGAGTCACCGACCTCAGCGTGCAGGTATTCGTACATGGCATCGGCGCTGTCGGTGATGCCTGCCTGGCGCTGGACCCACGTGCCACCGCCGGCGTAGATGATCCCGCCCGACACCTGCGTGGCGCCGCCGCCGTTGAAGCGATCGATGGCGAGGACGTCGGCTCCCTGCGCACGCGCTTCGAGCGCAGCGCACACCCCAGCGGCTCCGTAGCCGACCACAACGACGTCTGCGGTGACGCTGCCCATGGTGATCCCTTCCGACCTGCACTAGAACCAGCGGTTTAGACTCCGAGTACAACATATCAGTTTGGATGTCGGTTCCACGGTCCCGGAATCCGGTGGGCCGGCGGCTCGTACACTTCGATTCGTGGTTGAGCAGACGGGACGGGCAGTGCCCGCGGCGGTGGCGAGCAAGCTCTATGCCGCGGCCGACCTGATCGCCGCCAAAGGCCTGGAGAACACGAAGATCGAAGAGATCGCCGCCGCGTCCGGCGTCCCGAAGGCCACGCTGTACTACTACTTCACCGGCAAGGACGACATCCTCGGCTTCCTGCTGCGCGATTCGCTCGGTGACCTGGCTCGTGATGTCGCCGCTGCCGCCGATTCCGCCGGTAGCGGGCGGGAGCGACTCATCGCCGTCATCACCGCGCAGGTCGCCCACACGATGAATCGACCGGGAACCAGCATGGCGCTGGTCGGCGACCTCGGCCGCGCCATCCGTCTCCCCGACCTGGCCTCGGCTGTCCAGCATGCGTTCTACGAACCCATCGCGCGCGTGCTCGAGGCCGGTGCCGCCGACGGCTCCTTGAAGCGTGTCGCGGAGCCACACACCGATGCGGTCAGCATCTTCGGCGCGGTCATGATGACAGCGCTGTTGCACAACGCCGTCGGCTCGGGAAAGACCCAACGCGACGTCGCCGGTGCCGTCATCGACTTCGTCTTGAACGGCGTCGCGCCGGCGAGCTAGGCACGCCGCAAGCGCCGGCATCGTGCCGCGGGCGGCGATCGATACCTACCCCGGGAGTAGGACGTGCCAGGCCGATCTCCGACCGCAGCACGATCCGGACCGACCCCTGACCTTCATACGCTGTTGAACACGTAGTGCGCCAATCTGTTTCACGCACGGGCAAGAGGGTTGACAGTGAATACTGCAGTAACCGGCATGGCCGGAATCGCGCGAGCCATCGCCGTCTCAGCGGCAATGAGCGCGGCCCTGACGCTGACGGCCACGTCGGCGTCCGCCTCGCCGACCCATCGAATGTTCCTGCTCGCCAACATGCACACGTGCGATTTTCAGCTCGTGACAACGCAATTGGGGCGCGCAAGCGCGAAGCCCTTCGCCGAGATCAACTCGGACGGGCACATCGTGACCGCGCACATCGACCTGACGAACGGCGCCGACGACGCGCGCTACGTGGTGCGGGTGATCCCCGCACCACACGCAGTGCAGGGCTGCCTGGCCGGTGATCCCAGCATCACCACTGGAACACTCGTCACCGATGCCTACGGCAGCGGCGGCGTCACACTACGGGCGCCCATCCCGGCCGGCGCCACCGGCATGTGGCTGGCTGTGGACCTGCCGTCCGCCCATTCACAGGTCCCGGAGGAGTTCTACAGCAGCAACTACATCGCGACGGTCTGATCAGGTCGAACCATCGCGCGTGACAACGACTTTCATCGTAGGCGCTGCCAGGCATTCCGCCCTATGGCGCGCCGATTCCCTTCACGAGCAGGACGACGGCGTCGGACCCGGCCCGTCGGTCGACCGAGATTTCCTGGTACTCAGGCGAATCCGCCCATTCACGGAACGACGGTTCGTCGGGAAACGACATCAGCACGACCTTCTCGCGGTCCCAGTCACCTTCGATGACCACGGGTGCCTCGTCGGCGGCGAGGATGGTTCCCGCGTACTTCGCGAACACACCCATGAATCGGCTCTGATACCTGTCATAGGCGGGTCGGTCCGTAAAGCGAAGCTGGGCAATGGCATACACCGTCATGGCGTGAAACTACCCGACGTCGGCGCGGTCAGTGTCGAGAACCACCGCGATACTGCACCATGCGTTCAGCACGGCAGGGCCGGGGCGCCGGCGGTCAGACTCCGGTCCACGCGCTGGCTATGCGCTTGCCGATGTCGACGACCTTCGCCTGCTGCGCTTCGGGCGCGTCGATCCGGCGGCCGACCTGCTTGGCGATGACGCGTTTGATCTCCGAGTCGACATCGGCCACGATCCGCAGGAGCTCGCCCCGCAGCGTCTGGGACGTCACGTTGACGGTGATGTCTTTGCGGTGCGGTTTCGGGATATCGATGATCAACAGCAGCGGTTCGGCGGCGCGCGCGGTGGCGATCAGCGCGATCTCACCCGTCACCTCGAACCGGGAGCGGTCCACGCGCAGGTCGATGAGCAGATCGATGTCCAGCGGAATGCGAACGTCGAACGCGATCATGTCGCCGTCTCTGCGTGTCACCTGTGGTTGCTCGATGCTGACCCGCGCCGTCACCCGCGCGATCCCGGCCGGCCCGGCGGGAAACGGCCCGAGCTCGAAGGTGTCGCCGGCCATCGTGCCGAAGCCCTCGGCAACACGGTCGGCGGTGACCGCGACCTCGAAGAACCTTCGGCCGAACTCCTCGTAGGTGGCGTAGTCGTGCGTCGACATGGGCACCAGGTCAGTCGACGGTGTGCACGATCAAGATGTCGATCTTGGCCTTGCGCGCAACATCGGCAGGCACCGAGCCCAACAGGCGGCCCGCTGCCGTATTCAGTCCGACATCGCCGACGACGATCAGGTCGGCGTCGACGTCTCGCGCCAACGTGGTCAGCGCCTCGACGGGCGCACCGATCACCGACCGCTCCACGACATGCTGTGCGCCCGCACCACGCGCGAGTTCGGCTGCGTCGCGGAGGATTTCGTACACGTGCGCGTCACCGTGCACCCGGTATCCGGCGTCGCGCCCGAGTACGTCCTCCGCACGGCGATCACTGGCCTTTTCAGGTGCGGCCGCCCGTGCCCAGCTGCCTTTTTCGACTTCGTGGAAATGGGCCGTCGCAATCACCAGTTTCGCGCCCTGCTGAGCGGCGAACGTCGCGGCGTGCTCGACGGCCTTCATCGACGAGTCTGAGCCGTCAGTTCCGACGAGGACGGTCCGGTAGGTGCCCATGGCTGTCTCCTTACGGGAGTGACGTCGTGACGACACTAACGCGAACAGGCCGGTTGACGTGGGCTTTTGAGTGCATCGCGGGTAGGCACTGTCGAGGTCTCCCCCGATCGGTGGACATCGATTTCCTCCCCCACGTCGGCCGGTCGCCGGACAGACCCGCGGCGGCCCGAGCGAGACGCTGTAGGCATCGCTGAACCGCGAAGCCACCGACTCGTCCGGGAAGGACACCACCATGACCGCCATGTCGATCGACACCATCGGACCGGAGCCGGTCGACCGCCCGGACGCCGCGCGATCCGCTGCCAAACGCCGCGTGATCATTCGGACCGTTCTCGAGATCGGGAGCCCGTTGGTCGCCTTCTACGGCCTCCGCGCCACCGGGCATTCCGAGTACTTCGCGTTGTTGGCCGCGACGGTGGTCGCCGGTATCCCGGTGGCATACGGGCTCGTGAAAGCACGTCAGCTCGATCCGTATTCCGGGTATCTCATGTTGATGTTCGGCCTGACCCTGGCGGTCGCACTGGTCACCACCGACCCCCGGCTCGTGCTGGCCGGGCAGACGCTCGTCGGCGGCGTGGCGGCGGCGGTGTTCCTGGCGAGCTGCCTGCTCGGAAAGCCCATGACACACTTCGTCGCGGCCCGCTTCATGCCGGCTGCCACGGCGCACACCCCGACCACCGCGCTGCACGCGTTGCACATCCGGCTGAGTGCCGTGGTCGGCATCGGCCTGTTGATTCAGGTCGCCATCCTGCTCGGCATCATCTTCACGTTCCCGTTCGACGTCGCCAATGGCTTGGTCAACGTGGTCGGTTCGGTCGTCGTTCTGGTCCTCGGCGCGGTGGTGGCTCTCATGGTCCGCCGTTTCAAGCAGACCCTCGCCGGCTGAGCTGACGCCGCCGCAACAGACCCTGCGCCGCTTCGACGCAGGGTCTGAGCCGCTCTGCCGGACCGATGCCGGCGAGCGCCGGCGCGCGTTGCGGGACTTCCAGGCCGATGACGACGTCGTCGGGAAGCGCCGCAAGGATTTCCAGCAGCGGCAGCTCGCCCTCCCCCGGCACCATGCGTTCGAACATGGCCTCTTCTGCATAGTTGTCGGTCCGCGGCGTGAGCGTGGTGTCACAGAGTTGGGCGTAACCGATCTGGTCGGGAGCGATCGCCGAGATCTCGTCGGCGCCCGAACCCGAGCGCACCAGGTGCATGGTGTCGACGAGGAGCCGGACATCGGGCCGCGAGACCTGTTGGAGCACAGCCAGTGCCGTCGACAGATCGCCGATCGTCAGGCCCGGCACGGGTTCGACGACAGTCTCGATCTGCCGCTCGGCCGCGTGCTCCGCCAGCGTGCCCACCTGATCACAGGTGCGGTCGAGATCCGGGTCGAGGCTGACCACATTGATGCGCGGCACCCCCAGCTCGGCCATCAGGTCAAGATCCATTGCGAATGACCGCATGTCGGCGCCGGGCAGCACCAGGAATCCATCACCCAGCGAGATGCTGACGCCGCGGTGATGCATGGCGGCCAGCAGGTCAGCCCGCAGCCGGCTGTCGTCCATGAGCGCGAACGGCGGATAGCCCAGTGGCAGCACGGCGAGGTTCCGGAGGAAGACCGTGATGTACCGACACCCGAGATCCGCGGCCAGTTCGACGAATTCGACCGGCGGCAGGCCGAACACGCTCAGCGCCTCGATACCGAGCCGATCCGCAGGCGGTGTCATGCGGGCTGCCGCACCGGAAGGCCGGCCGCCCGGTAGACGGCATCGATGACGGTCATGTTCTCGACCGCATCCTGCGGAGTCGTCTTGACCGGTTCACCGCGCAGTACCGCACCGGCGAAGGCGTCCAGCTGATAGCTGTAGGACGCTCGTCGTGAAAATCGTTCCACGCGTTTGCCGTTCGTGCTGCGGACCGCGAGGCGGTGGTACAGCTGGGGCAGCACGGGATTGACGACCCGCAGCTCGCCGTGCTCCCCGATGACCCGCGCGCTCATCGCGAGCAGGCTCGTCGACCACATACTGCAGCGCACGCGGCCGGTATGCCCTGCGGGATAACGCAATTCGGCGGTCATCGCGCGATCGACCTGCCCGTCACGGAGTTTCGCCTGCGCCGACACGACCTCGGGAGTTCCGCCGCCGAAGATGCGCGCCATGTGGATGGCGTAGCACCCGCCGTCCATCGTCGCGCCACCGGCGAGCGCGTAGTTGTACCGGATGTCGGAGAACTTGGGCAGCGGAAAGCACATCGCCGTCTCTACGTGCTGCAGCTTCCCCAGCTCGCCGGAGGCGATGATCTCCTCGACGCGCAGGGCCAGCGGATGATAGCGGTAGTGGAACGCCTCCATCACCACGCGGTCCGATGCCGCCGCCCGCTGTGCAATGTCCGTCGCCTCAGTTGCATTGGCGGTGAACGGCTTTTCGCAGAGCACATGCTTACCGGCGTCGAGGGCGGCCCGGATCCACCTGCCGTGCAGACCATTCGGCAGCGGGATGTACACCGCGTCCACCTCGGGATCCGCGATCAGCGCGTCGTAACTCCCATATGCGGTACCGATGCCGTGACGCGCGGCGAACTGGTCGGCCCGCGCGGTGTCACGTGCGGCCACCGCCGCCACGACGACATCGCTGCGGCCCCTCGCCGGTTTGATGAGCGCCAGCGGCCCGATCCGCGCGGCGCCCAGGATGCCGATGCGCACCGGCGGGGCCGTGATGTCGTTCAGCATTCGACGACATTAACGGTGACGGCGAGGCCACCGGTCGAGGTTTCCTTGTATTTGGAGCTCATGTCCATGCCGGTCGCGCGCATCGTCTCGATGACCTGGTCAAGGCTGACCCGGTGGGTGCCGTCACCGCGCAGTGCCATGCGAGCGGCATTGATGGCCTTGCCCGCCGAGATGGCGTTGCGTTCGATGCACGGGATTTGCACGAGACCTCCGATCGGATCGCAGGTCAGGCCCAGGCTGTGCTCCATCGCGATCTCGGCGGCGTTTTCGACCTGTTGGGGTGTGCCACCGAGGATTTCGGCGAGGCCACCGGCAGCCATCGATGCCGCCGATCCGACCTCACCCTGGCAGCCGACCTCTGCACCCGAGATCGATGCACGTTCCTTGTACAGGGAGCCGATGGCGCCGGCAGTCAGGAGGAAGCGGACGGTGACGTCGTCGGGATCGGCCTTGCCCGCCGCGGTGTAGTGCAGCGCGTAGTACAGCACCGCCGGAATGATGCCGGCGGCACCGTTGGTCGGTGCGGTGACGATGCGACCACCCGAGGCGTTCTCCTCGTTCACCGCCAGTGCCACCAGGTTCACCCAGTCCTCGGCGAAGGCCGGGTCGCGCCCGGCGTCTTCGGCGCTCAGTCGGACGAACCAGTCCTTGGCCCGCCGGCGGACCATCAACTTGCCGGGCAGGTAGCCGTCGCGGGACATGCCGTTGGTCGCACACGCGAGCATCACATCGCGGATGTGTAGCAGCTGTCGACGCACCTCGGTTTCGGTGCGCGTCGTCGACTCCTGGCTCATCATCACCGCGCTGATGGGGATGCGCTCGCGGTCGGTGAGCGCCAGAAGTTCTGCCGCCGACGTGAAAGTGTCCGCATCTCTGCCACATTCGGGTGGCTGCGCCAAGTCGTCTTCGGTGACGACGAAGCCACCCCCGACAGAAAAATACGTCTCGCCGAAGAGCACTTCGCCGTCGGCCGAACGGGCAGTGATCGTCATCGCGTTGGGATGACGGTCGAGCTGCTGCGCCGGGTGCAGGGCGATGTCAGATTCGGCGAGAGGGAGCTCGATCCGGCCGCCCAGCCGGACCGTACCGGTGGCCCTGATGGCCGCCAGCCGCCGTTCCATCTCGTCGGTCTCGATGGTCTCGGGACGGCAGCCCTCCAGTCCGAGCAGGATGGCGGGCATCGTGCCGTGGCCGCCGCCGGTGGCCGCCAGCGATCCGTACAGATCGATTCGAACATCGACGACGTCGTCGATCGTCTTGCGGGCGATGAGTTCGTCGACGAACATGCCGGCCGCCCGCATCGGGCCGACGGTGTGTGAACTCGACGGCCCGATCCCGACGGAAAACAGGTCGAACACGCTGATCGCCATTACAACTCCGGGTAGAGCGGGAACTGTTCGGCCAGGGTACGCACCTGCGGGTCGAGATGTCCGGAATCGGCTGCACCGTTGGCGAGCGGAGCGGCCGCGACGACCGAGATGCTCATGGCTACTCCTCGTTACGTGCGGCGTAATCGGCTGCGGTGAGCAGGTTTCCGGCCGCGGTCGGCTGTACCTCGAAGAGCCAACCGGCATCGTAGGGGTCGGCGGTGATGATGCTGGGATCGTCGACCGCGGCGCTGTTGACCGCAGTGACCGTGCCGCTCACCGGCGGGTACAGCTCCGACACGGTCTTGGTCGATTCGACCTCGCCACAGGTCTCGCCGGCGGTGATGGCGGACCCGACTTCGGGCAGGTCGACGTACACCAGATCACCGAGGGCCGCGGCCGCGACCGCGGTGATGCCGACCCGCACCGGGGCGTCGGGAAGGGCGGCGCCGGGCGCGATGAGTACCCATTCGTGCTCCTCGCTGTAGCTGCGATCGTCGGGGATGACGTTGGTGGCCATGGTGGTCCTTCCTGAAGTGGTCGTCTCGTATTCAGGGGCGACGGTAGAACGGCGCCGGGGTGACTTCGAACGGCTCTTTTCGCCCTCGGACGTCGACCTGCACCCTGGTGCCGGGTTCCGCCAGCGCGGCGTCGAGATAGGCCAGCGCGACGGGGTATCCCAGGGTCGGCGACAGCGTGCCCGAGGTCACGGTGCCCACCGCCTCGTCGTCGTGATGGATGGTGTACCCGGACCGCGCGGCGCGTCGGGTATCGCCCTTCAGTCCGACCAGCACCCGCTGGCCGTTCTGCGCAGAAAGTTGTTGCAGCGCATCACGTCCCACGAAGTCCTTGCCCAGGCGCACCACCTTGCCGAGGCCTGCCTGGTAAGGGTTGATGTCCGCGGTGAGCTCGTGCCCGTAGAGCGCCATGCCGGCCTCCAGCCGTAGCGTGTCGCGGCAGGCGAGACCCGCGGGTACGCCGCCGGCCTCGGAGGTGGCTGCGAGCAGCGCTCCCCACAGTGCCACAGCCTGACCGTTGGGCACGTAGAGCTCGAAGCCGTCTTCGCCGGTGTAGCCGGTGCGCGCGAGCAGCACGTCGATGCCGGCCACCTGAGCATCGATCACCGCGTAGTACGGGAGCTCGGCAACGGCGGCTCTCCGGCGGTGCGGCACCAGCGAGCTGACGATGGCCTCGGACGCCGGCCCCTGCACCGCGATCAGTGCGGTCGCCAGTGACTGGTCATCGACAACCGCGTCGAATTGCGCTGCGCGCCTGACCAGTTTGCGAGCCACGGTCGGCGCGTTGGCCGCATTGGCGACGACCAGGAAGGCGTCAGTGCCCAGCCGGTACACCACCAGGTCATCGATGACACCGCCATCGGCGTCGCACATCAACGAGTATTTGGCCCGCCCCACACCAATCTTGGAAGCCTCACCGACCAGCGCGAAGTCCAGCGCTGCCGCCGCTTCCGGTCCCGTGACCGCGACCTCACCCATGTGCGACAGGTCGAACAGGCCCGCCGCCTCGCGTACCGCCCGGTGCTCTGCGAGTTCACTGCCGTACTTGAGTGGCATTTCCCACCCGGCGAAGTCGGTGAAACTAGCTGCCAGGGCCCGGTGTTCGGCCAACAGCGGAGATGCCGGACCAGTGCGGTCACGAAAGCTGTTGTGGTTCTTACCAATTATTGTACGGACAGACATGAGGTGACTCCGGTTCGCGGGGCGTCGACTGCTCGACGCGTCGTTGGGTAGCACCTCCCCGCTCTGTCCTGAAACCTGAGAGTTTTGACGCGTAAGCGCCGTTCACCTTCGGTAAGCGCGGATCTGTTGATCCGCACTGTTCTCCAGAGTTGCCTCGACGCTGCGGTATTTGGGCCTGAGAGATTCCCGGGGAGGACTTGCTCCTACGGCGCCCCGTTTCCGGGGGTTCTCCCACAGCGCGTTGTCGGCGTATTGAGTTGTCTGCGGCAATCGTAGCCTGTCATCTCGATAGATAGATGCACGGCCCGCGTCTTTGTGCGAACGTCTAATCCTGGGATCGACAGGAGGTGGGCAGGTGCGTCGATGGGTTACCGCGCTGGCTGTCTCGGCAGTGCTCCTGGCGCCTGCGTGTAGCCCGAAGGTCGTCGGCGGCTACTACGTCGACGATGGCAAGGTGTACTGGACGGGCGGCATCGACTCGTCACCTCGCGAAGTCGCCGGCGCGGACGCCGGCTCCTTCCACAAGCTCTCCAGCGGCTACGCGCGGGACAAGGCGCGCGCCTACTACCGGGGGGCTCAGATCGGCGGTGCGGATGTCACCACGTTCGACTGGCTGAATTACGGCTGGGCCAAGGACCGCAACCACATCTGGGCCGGCACCCTGCCCCTCAGCGGCGACCCCGACCACTTCGAGACGATCAACAGCGATCTCGCGAAGGACAGCGGTGCCGTCTACTGCAAGGACCGCGAGATTTCGGACGACCCCGCGCACTTCGAGATCCTGCGCTTCACCCCCGACGACCGAAACCTGGACTACACCAAAGATATTCACGCGGTGTACTACCGATGCGAAGCGATCCCCGGGGCGGACGCGGCGACCTTCCGCCGACTCAACGACAGCGTTTTCAACTACGCCGTCGACAATCAGCGGGCCTACTACCAAGACCGGGTCATCGCCGGCGCCGATCCGCACACCTTCCGGGTCCTGTACGACACCGCCAATGAGGGCTGCGCCGCCGACGCCCAGCGCGCGTATCGCTGGGACACCGTCATCCCGGATGTCGATCCGCAAAAGTTCCCACCCGGCAAGTCCGTGACGGGATGCGACGGGACGCAGGTTACGTTCGGTCCATGACAGCTGACCATGGAGAACCGCGCCGACCGAGCCGGTTCCTCGTCATCGGAGCGGCGTGCGTTCTTGCGGGGGCGCTACTGGCGATGATCGCCATGAAGACACACGGGTTCGGCCTCGTCCGCCCCGAGCCGCGTCTCGCGCAAGACGTGGCCCGCGACAGATGCCAAGCCGACGTGCGCAAGCAATTGGCATCGCCCGATTCGGCTCAGCTTTCCGACGTGCGCTCGGTTGCCGGCACGCTGGAGACGGATGGGCAGGACATGTTTCCGCTGATGACCGACGAACCACTGAAAGGCGTTGACCACAGCCGCATCACCGTGTGGAACGTGTCGGGAATGGTCGACGCCAAGGCCGAAGCCGGCGGCACGATTCGTGATCCTTTCACCTGCCGCGCCTACTTCGTCGACGGCAACTTGGCCGACACCTTGGTTCTGTTCGACCACGCACACTAGCCATCTGCCTCAGTGCGGCGGCGGGATGTCTTGCTGCTCTGCTGATTCAGCGGCCGCGGCTTCTGCGGCTTCGCGTTCTTGGCGTTCTTTGCGCCGGCGGGCGAAGGCTTCTTGGGCGGCTTCGCGTTCGTCGATGTCGGCTTGGTTGAGGGCGCGTTCGTAGGCGATCTGCTGGGCCTGGTTCTGGGCGCGGGTGCGGCGCCGGATGGGCATCATGACACCCCGGCCGGCAGCCGCGGTGGTGTCCAGATCGGTTCCCTCTGGTGGTGGGTTCGGCAGCGGGGTGTCGGTGACCGTGCGGGGAAACAGGATTCGACTTTCGGGCACGCTGATGTAGGTGTGGCCGGTGGGTGCGGTCCACACAATCGTCCCGTCAGGCTGTTGACGGTCCTGCCACCCATCCGGCCCGCCGTAAAACGTTTTCAGCAGGTGGTGTTTGCGGCACTTCGGGCTCAGGTTGCCCGGATGCGTCGGCCCGACCGGCCACGCAATCGTATGGTCCACATCGCAGGCGGTGGCAGGCTGATCACAGCCCGGGAACATGCACGTCATGGCCCGCACCCGCACGAACTCATCCATCGCCGCCGACGGCCGGTACCGCGGCACCTCAGCCAGATCGGCGGCCGAGGCGACCGTGCGCACTTTCGCACCGCGGGCCACCAGATCCGCCAGCACCGCCGGGGGCACCACACCGCCGCCGAGGACATAACCGACCGGTGTGCGCACCGGAGCCGGGGGCTTGGTGGAAGTCGGAGCGGAAGCCGGGACCGGCGGGTGCGCCGCATGAGCTTCAGGGGTGGGCGCCGACTCAGCCGCCGGAGCAGGTGTATGCGCGGGTCTGCTGGCCGGCACTGGCGTGGACGTGCTGTCGCCGGCCCGTTCGACCCCAGCAGGAGTCAGGGTTTGGGCAGACCGCGAATCGGCCGCCGGTGCAGGCGCGGGCATCGGCGCCACGTCATCCGCCGGCGCGGGCTCAGGCTCAGGTTCGGGTGTGAACACCGGCTCAGGTGCAGGCTGGTTTGGCGCCGGGGTCAGCGGCGCGGCCGGATCCCCGTGCAGCAGCGGATCCGCCACCGGCGTCGGCAGCTGATCGGTGAGCACATGAATCATCACCGCCGCCGCCCGGAGCCTGTCAAGTTTTCTGTGTAAATCGCCTGTCTGATTGTTCGTATGTGAGTTGTTGTGGTGCTTACAGATAACGTTCGATGCGCTCTGGGTAGACCAGCGCGAGTTGCTCGAGTGCCTTTTTCCAGTTGGTGACCACCTGTCCTTCCACGAGGCGTCCGGGGGCTGTGCGGCCCTGTCTCTGGCCGCGTTCCTTGGCTCGCTGTGCAGCGCGTTTGTCCTCGATGTTGCAGATCGCCAGCCACAGCAGTTTCACCACCGAGGCGTCGTTGGGGAACTGGCCGCGGTTCTTGATGATCTTGCGTAGCTGGTAGTTCAACGACTCGATCGAGTTGGTTGTGTAGATCACCCGGCGCAGCTCGGGCGGGAACGCCAAAAACGGGATGAACTGTTCCCACGCGCGTTCGAAAACCATTGTCACCGTGGGGTTTTTGCGCCCTAGCTCCGAGGCCGCGAACGCGTCCAACTCGACGCGGGCAGCGTCGGCATCGGGTGCGGTGTAGATCGGCTTGAGCGCCGCGGCCACGGCCTTGCGGTCGGCATAGGACACAAACCGCAGCGCGTTGCGGATCAGGTGCACCACGCAGGTCTGCACCGCGGCCTGCGACCAGGTCGCTGTGATCGCCTCCGGGAAGCCCGTGAGCCCGTCGCAACACACGATCAGCACGTCCTTGACACCCCGATTGGCCAGGTCCGCGCACACCGATGCCCAGAACGAGGCACCTTCATTGGGCTGGACCCAGATACCCAGAACGTGCTTGACCCCGGCCATATCCACGCCCACGGCGATGTGCGCGGCCTTGTTGCGGGTGTGGCCACCGTCTTTGACCTTCACGATCATCGCGTCGAGGTAGATCACCGGATACAGCGGCTCCAACGGCCGGCGCTGCCAGGCCAGCACCTCATCGGAGATCTCGTCGACGATCTTGGAGATCGTCTCGTGCGACACCTCGGTCCCGATCGTCGATTGAAGATGAAATTGAATGTCCCGCAACGTCATTCCACCCGCATACAGTGAAATGATCATGTCGTCGAGACCACCGATACGGCGGGTTCCTTTAGGTACCAGCGTGGGGGTGAACGAGCCATCGCGATCCCGCGGCACGTCCAGGGGCACCGGGCCGGCTTCGGTGAGCACGGTCTTGGGTGAGGTGCCGTTGCGGGCGTTCGGCAGCACCCGACCGGCCGGGTCGCCCTTCTCATACCCCAGATGATCGGTCAGCTCGGCGGCCAGCCCGCGTTCGAGAGCGAGCTTGATCAGCCCGGGCAGCAGCCCACCTTCACCGGTCAGCGCGACCTCACCGGTATCGATCTGCGCCAGCAGATCATCGACCGCCCCCGACGCCCGAAGCGCCTCGGCCATCTCCACCGTGGAGACCGCCTCAACCAGCGCCACATCCATGTCCTTGCCTGTCATCACGCCCTGCGATCCTTCCGTTAACAGGACTTACACAGACCATTTGACACGCCCGCCGCCCGGGCATCAGGCCCAGCGGCCGGGCAATCCGGATTGCCGCACTGGCACGCCAGCCGATCCCCACGGGCCGCCAACACCCCCAACGCGTCAGCCCGCCGCTGCCCAAACGTCCGCGGATCGTCCTCACACACCTGCCGGGCCATCTCGTCCAGCACCCGATCCAACAACTCGGCATCGGTGGCCAACAGCGCACCCCAGATCGAGGCCACCCCGGTCTCATCATCGGGCTTACCCACCCCGACCCCACGCCGGCGCGCAGCCGAGCGCACCTTGATCACAGCGGCCGGGTCGAACTTCTGCACCCAACCGTCGATCTTGCGTTCAATCTTCTTGCGCGACAAACCCGCCCACTCCGACAACGCCCCCGCCAACGCAACATCGATCACCGCCAGCGTATTGGGATCCTCCACCAAACGGGTACGCCAACAGATCGTCCCCACCGTCCGCGCCGACACCCCACCATCGGCGAACACCGCCGCCACCCGCGGTAACCGGAAGCGCAACGCGACCGCGATCGACAACTGCCCCGACGCTTCACGCTTCCCGATCCCCAGCGCCGCACCCACCTCGGCGACCGCAGCATCCCACCCATCACAGGCCCACCACTGCCGGCCATCTTCGTCATCGACACGCAACGCCACCAGATCAGCGATCGCCCGAAACTTCCCGCACTCAGCGACATTCGACACCCGCGCGAAATGCACCACCGCATCGACCACAGAGGCATCGTGAACCAGCACACCACCGGCCCCGACACCCACATGTTCGAACATATGTGCGATTATGCCAGACGGGTCGGACACGTGCCATGTATTGCCGCCGGGTCCCGTGCACAATCGGTGCGTGACCGGCCGACCGCTCAAGCCCTGGCACTTCGTCCTCGTCTTCGGGGTGGTGAGCCTGCTCGCCGACATGGTGTACGAAGGCGCCCGCAGCATCATCGGCCCCTATCTGGCGACCCTCGGCGCGTCCGCAGCAGTCGTCGGATTGGTCGCCGGCGCAGGCGAATTCATCGGATACGGGCTGCGCGTCGTCGCCGGCTATGCCGTCTCGCGCACCCAGCACTACTGGACGTGGACGATCACCGGCTACGCGCTGACCGTGCTGAGTGTCCCGTTGATCGGCGTCACCGGATCTCTCGTTCCGGCGCTGCTGTTGTACGGCACCGAGCGTCTCGGCAAGGCGGTGCGCTCGCCGGCGAAGGACACTCTGCTGTCGCATGCGTCGACGAGCACCGGGCGCGGCAGCGCGTTCGGCGTGCACCAGGCCCTCGACCAGACCGGCGCCATCGCCGGGCCGCTGCTGCTCGCGGCGGTGTTGAGCGCCCACGCGGGCGACTACCGAATGGCGTTCGGCGTACTCATCGTTCCCGGCGTCCTGGTCCTGGTCCTGCTGGGCTGGCTTCGGTTTCGCGTTCCCGACCCGCGGAGCTACGAAGAAGAGGCCGTTCGCGAAGCCACGGAATCCACCCCGGGCAGCCCCGCGGTGCCGAAGCGATTGCCCGCCCAGTTCTGGCAGTACGTCGTCGCGATCGGCCTGCTGTCATGCGGCGTCGCATCATTCCCATTGTTGGCGTTCCATGCCCAGCGCACCGGACTGCTCACCGACGCCCAGGTGCCGATCCTGTTCGCGATCGCGATGGCCGTCGACGGCGCCGCGGGTCTGGTGATGGGCCGCGTGTACGACAAGCGCGGACCGATCGTGCTGCTCGCGGTTCCCCTCGCCGCCGCGTGCTCGGCGATTGCTTTCACCGGTGACCGCACCCTGGTCTGGGTCGGCGTCGCGGTCTGGGGTGTCGTCAACGGCGTGCTCGATTCCACAGTGAAATCGGTGGTCACCGAGCTCGTGCCGGCAAACACCAGGGCCATCGCCTTCGGCTGGCTGGCCCTGCTGCGGGGCGTCGCGTTGCTGATCGCCGGCGGCCTGCTCGGTGCCGTCTACGACATCTCCCCCGGCTACACCATGGCCCTGATCGTCGTGGCGAACATCGCGGCGCTCGCCGGTTTGGTGCCGGTGTTGCGGCGGATCCAGCCGGCCACACGCTGACGCCGCGCTGAAACACCTGGGTGAGGCCTGTTCGGCGCACGCGCCGGCGTGCCTGTCAACCCCTACGTGCCCTGCCAGCGGGACGACCTGCAGAACCGGAAATGCCGATCGCTAACATGAATGCGCTGCTCAGCGCGATCGGCCAAGCGACCCGTAGGACAGATGAGTTGAATACACCAGAACTTGCCAATTGGAACACCCAGGAAGCCCTGGCGGAGGCGATGATTCCGATCGTCGGCACCTTGCACCGCACGCGCGGCGTCACCGTCCTGCTGCACAGCCGGTCGCTGGTGAACAAGTCGGTGATCAGCATCCTGCGCACCCACCGTTTCGCTCGGCAGATCGCCGGCGAAGAGCTGTCGGTGGTCGAGACCTTCCCGTTCCTGGAGGCTCTGGCGAACCTGGACCTGGGTCCGGCCAAGATCGATCTCGGCCTGCTGGTACACGCCTACCGCGCCGATGAGCGTGGCCTCTCGGTCGCCGACTTCGTCGCCGACGCGCTGTCCGACGTCACCGGTGACAACAAGGCCGAGCCGCAGGGCCCGCGCGACGTGGTCCTGTACGGCTTCGGCCGGATCGGTCGCCTCGTGGCGCGACTGCTCGTCGAGAAGGCCGGCGGCGGCAACGGCCTGAACCTGCGCGCCGTCGTGGTCCGCAGCGGTGGCGCCGATGACCTGAAGAAGCGCGCTTCGCTGCTGCGGCGCGACTCGGTGCACGGACACTTCAACGGCACCATCAAGGTCGACAAGGAGAACAACCTCCTCATCGCCAATGGCAACGTCATCAAGTTCATCTACGCCAACGACCCGTCCGAGGTCGATTACACGCAGTACGGCATCAACGACGCCATCCTCATCGACAACACCGGCAAGTGGCGCGACCGCGCGGGTCTCGAGCAGCACCTGCGTCCGGGCGTCTCGAAGGTCGTCCTGACCGCGCCGGGCAAGGGCGACGTGCCGAACATCGTGCACGGTGTCAACCACCTCGGCCAGGACGTCAGCCAGCAGATCTTCTCGTGTGCGTCGTGCACCACCAACGCGATCGTCCCGCCACTCAAGGCGATGGACGAGAAGTTCGGCATCATCCGCGGCCACGTCGAGACGGTGCACTCGTTCACCAACGACCAGAACCTGCTGGACAACTACCACAAGGCCGACCGTCGTGGCCGTTCCGCGCCGCTGAACCTGACGATCACCGAGACCGGTGCCGCCTCGGCCGTCGCCAAGGCCCTGCCGGAGCTCAAGGCCAAGATCACGGGCAACTCGATCCGCGTCCCCACGCCCGACGTCTCGATCGCCATCCTGAGCCTGCAGCTCAAGAAGGAGACGACGAAGGACGAGGTGCTCACGCACCTGCGCGAGACGTCGCTGTCGGGCCCGCTGAGCCGCAACCTCGACTACACCGCGGCCACCGACGCGGTGTCGAGCGACTTCATCGGTTCGCGTGCGGCGTCCATCATCGACGCGAACGCGGCCATCGTCGATGGCGACCAGGCGATCCTGTACTGCTGGTACGACAACGAGTTCGGTTACTCGTGCCAGGTCGTCCGCGTCGTGCAGTTCCTCTCGGGTATCGAATACCCGACGTACCCGCGCAGCTGATCCACCTTCCGCCGAAACGGCATTCCGACAGACAAGTTCACGAGACTTGCTCTGCTGGAGTGCCGTTTCGGCGCTAGAGGGGCAGTCCGTAATGCGCGGCGATACCGGTCAGCAGCAACGTGATTCGATGCTGGAAGGCCTCGTCACCGAACGGGTCGTCACCCGATTTCGCGATGGCACGCAACGTGGGAAACTCCGACGGTGAACGTTTGGCGGTGAGCGCGAGAATCCGGGCCAACCATGGCTGCCCGCTCTCGGAGTACAGGTATTCGCGATGGGCCTCGGTGACACTGCCGACTGCCATGGTACTCACCGATGCCCATACCGCGAGGGCGTCGCTCGGCGACAAACCTTGCGCGGCAAGCGCTTCCACTGCATCGGCGGTGTACTCCATCTCGACGTCATGGCCGACCGCACCACTGACGAACTTCTCCACCAGCGCGGGTTCGGCGGCCAGCACCGACCGGATGTAGGACGCATAGTCGCGGAGCCAGGTCGCCCAGTGTCCGCCGGTGTACCGCGGCGGCGGTGAGTTCGTCAGGGCACTGACGGTGGCCAGGCGCAGCAGGTCGTGCTGGTTTTTCACGTGATGGTAGAGCCCCGGCAGGCTGATACCGAGATGCTCGGCGACCCGGCGCATGGTGGCGTTCTCGGTGCCGATCTCCAAAACCGCTGCGGCAATGGCACTCTGGTCGACACGCGGCGGCCGCCCCCGGCGGGGTGCTGCGTTGTTGACGCTCATCGGACTCTCCTGGCGACCACTTCCACATTCGGGGTTGACGATAACCGAGAGGACTTTTAATAATCAATATGAAAACTCGCCGGTACCCACAGAAACGACACGATGAACCGAGAAAACCGTCAGATCCTGCTGCGGCGCCGCCCCAACGGTCTGGTCTCCCCCGACGACACCGAGATGGTGACGGTGCCCGCACCCGTCCCCGCAGAGGGTGAAGCACTGCTACGGACGACCTATGTCGGCATCGACGCCGCTGCCCGCACCTGGCTGGACGGCGAACCCGGTTATCTCCCGGCGCTGGGGCTCGGTGAGGTGGTGCGCGTGGCCGGCATCGGCGAGGTCGTCGAATCTCGTTGCGATGCCTACAAAGTCGGTGACCTGGTCACCACGCTGACCGGCCTGCAGGACTATGCGATCATCCACGACGACCTGTTCAGCACGCCGGTCGTCGGGTACACCGACCCTCTCGCGGTGATGTCGATCTACGGCCCCACCGGGGCGACCGCCTACTTCGGCATGACGGGCGTCGGAAAGCCCCAACCCGGCGAGACGGTCGTCGTCTCGGCCGCCGCGGGCGCCACCGGATCGGTGGCCGGGCAGATCGCCAAGATCGCCGGCGCGCGCGTCGTCGGCATCGCAGGCGGCCCGGAGAAGTGTCGCGTCGTGGTCGAGGAGTTCGGGTTCGACGCCTGCGTCGACTACAAGGCCGACGATTTCCCGGCCGCCTTGAAGGCGGCCTGTCCGGGCGGCATCAACGTCTACTTCGACAACGTCGGTGGCGACATCCTCAATGCCGCGCTCGGCAATCTCGCCCACCGGGCGCGGGTGGTCATGTGCGGCATCATCACGACGTACCTCAACGGCGACCACCCCGGTCCGTCCAACTACGTGAATCTGCTGTCCACGGCCTCGACGATGCAGGGCTTCATCGCACTCGAGGAGTGGGCGCGGTTCGACGAGGCCTTCGCCGCGCTGAGTGGCTGGGAGCAGCAGGGCCTGCTGGTGCATCGCGAAACCGTTTACGAGGGACTGGAATCCAGCATCGACGCGCTGAACGGCCTGTTCACCGGGGCGAACATCGGCAAGATGCTGGTGAAGATCAACGACCCGGAACGGTGACGCCGCCGTGCTGACGCCCTTTGACGACTATCCGATTCACGCCTCGGCAGACCCGGTAGGCGTGCCGGCCAGCGGCGACCCCAACCACTACGACCGCTACTGGTTCAACGGCCACCAGCGTGACGGCGATTTCTACTTCGGTGCGGCCATGGGGCACTACCCCGTTCGCGGCATCATCGACGCCGCGTTCAGTGTCGTGAAAGACGGTGTCGAACATTCGATCTTCGCCTCGGGCGCGATGCCCCTGGACCGGTCGGCGACCATCGGCCCTTTCCGCGTCGAAGTCGCCGAACCATTGCGGACCATCCGCTATGTCGTCGAGGACAACGAGCAGAACATCTCCTGCGACCTGACCTTCCGAGCCACCACTGTGGCCGTCGAGGAGCCACGTCAACAGCGACGCACCGCTGAAGGCATCGTGCTGACCGACCACACCAGGCTGACGCAATGGGGGTCGTGGGAAGGGATCATCAGCGTCGACGGCGAGGACCTTGCGGTCAGGGCCGGTGAGGTGCCGGGGACCCGGGATCGGTCGTGGGGCATCCGTCCGGTCGGCGAACAGCTCGCCGTGTTGCGCCAACCCATGCCGTTCCAGGTCTTCTGGCTCTGGGCGCCATTGCATTTCGGAGACCGATTCACCCACTACGCGTTCCATGAGCATGAGGACGGCCGCCGGTGGCTGGAGACTGCCGCGGTCCTGGACCCGCTGCCGGACGGTGCGTCACCGTCCAGTCGCGTCGGCGTACGCGAGTGTTACGACATCGGCTACGAACTGGACTGGGAGCCCGGGCGGCGTGAAATCCGGCGGGCCCACCTGTGGTTCACCGATCCCATCGAGGGCGAGACACACATCGAACTGGAGAAGCTCTATACGTTCCGGATGCGCGGCATCGGCTACTGGCACCCGCACTGGGGCCACGGCTCCAATCATGGCCCGTACGAAATCGGCAGGGAATCAATCCGGTTGGGCGATTTCGATCCGACGGACTTCACGTCGCTGCACCTGCAGAACGTCGTGAAGGCGACCATGGGTGAGCGCACCGGGATCGGCGTCGTCGAACAGATCGCCATCGGTCCGCACACCCCGTCGGGACTCACCGGATTCCTGGACGGCTACCAGGGCTGACCCGGCACGGCAAAGATCTCCCCCGCTGACGCGACCGTCAGTGGCGTACGGCACAGTAGACCCCGGATCGGGGGCAGTCTCTTGCCGCATCAGCAGAAGGAGGGGTCGAGTTGTCTGACACGAGTGTGGTGGCACCGGTACTGCCGGACGGTGGCGTGTTGCCGTTCCCGCCGGTTCCATCCGCCAGCATCGCCGGCCGGACGCTGCAGGAGTCGACGTACCAGCCGCGGACCGTCCCCAAGCGGTTGCACGACGACACCCCCAACATCGTCATCGTCCTCATCGACGACGCCGGTCCCGGGCTGCCGTCCACTCTCGGTGGTGAAGTGACCACCTCGACACTCGACCGGGTGTGCGCGGAAGGCGTCTCGTACAACAGGTTTCACACCACGGCCATGTGCTCGCCGACGCGGGCCTCGCTGCTGACGGGTCGCAACCATCACGAGATCGGCAACGGGCAGATCGCCGAACTCGCCAACGACTGGGACGGGTACGCGGGCAAGATTCCGCGGTCCAGCGCGACGGTCGCCGAAGTTCTCAAACAGTACGGCTACGCCACCTCGGCTTTCGGCAAGTGGCACAACACCCCGGCAGAGGAAACCACCGCGGCCGGCCCGTTCGAGAACTGGCCCACCGGTTTGGGTTTCGAATACTTCTACGGCTTTCTCGCCGGTGAGGCGTCTCAGTACGAACCCAACCTGGTCCGCAACACCACGGTGGTCGCCCCGCCGAAGACTCCCGAAGAGGGCTACCACCTGTCGGAAGACCTCGCCGATGACGCCATCTCGTGGCTGCGCCGGCACAAGGCCTTCAATGCCGACAAGCCGTTCTTCATGTATTGGGCGAGCGGCTGCCTGCACGGCCCGCACCACATCATGAAGGAATGGGCGGACAAGTACGCGGGCAAGTTCGACGACGGCTGGGATGCCTACCGGCAGCGGGTCTTCGAGCGGGCCAAGGAAAAGGGCTGGATTCCGCAGGACTGCGAACTCACCGAACGCGACGAGACCCTGCCGGCGTGGGACGACATCCCCGAGGACGAGAAGCCGTTCCAGCGGCGCCTGATGGAGGTCGCCGCCGGCTACGCCGAGCACGTCGACGTGCAGGTCGGCCGGATCGCCGACGAACTCGATGCCCTCGGCTACGGCGACAACACCCTGTTCCTGTACATCTGGGGCGACAACGGTTCCTCCGGCGAAGGCCAGAACGGCACCATCTCAGAGCTGTTGGCGCAGAACGGAATTCCCACGACGGTGCGCCAGCACATCGACGCGCTCGATGAGCTCGGCGGGCTGGACGTCCTGGGCTCTCCCCTGGTCGACAATCAGTACCACGCGGGCTGGGCCTGGGCCGGCAGCACGCCGTACAAGGGCATGAAGCTGTTGGCGTCGCATCTGGGCGGCACCCGGAATCCGCTGGCGGTGCGCTGGCCCGCGAAGATCGCGGCCGACACCGTGCCCCGGGAGAACTTCCTGCACTGCAACGACATCGTGCCGACGATCTACGAGCTGGTGGGCATCGAGCCGCCACGCTCGGTCTACGGGGAACCACAGATGCCGCTGGCCGGCGCCAGCTTCGCGCGCACGCTGGTGGACCGGGATGCGCCGGGCGGCAAGAAGACCCAGTATTTCGAGATCATGGGCAGCCGCGCGATCTATCACGACGGCTGGATCGCGTCGGCGCGCGGGCCGCGGTTGCCGTGGGTGCCGGGACAGCCGCCGGGCATCGCGACGTGGACACCCGATCTGGACGTCTGGGAGCTCTACAACCTGGACGAAGACTGGTCGCAGGCCAATGATCTCGCCGAACAGCAGCCGGAGAAACTCGCGCAAATGCGGGAGATGTTCGCGATCGAAGCGGCCCGCAACGCCGTGCTGCCCATCGGTGGCGGGCTGTGGGTTCCCGTCTACCACCCGGAATTGCGGATCGCACCGCCGTTCCGGGAATGGCAATTCTCCGGCGACATGATCCGCATGCCCGAGTTCTGCGCCCCGGCGCTGGGCAACAAGAACAACGTGGTGACCATCGACGCCGAGGTCCCGGAGGACGCATCGGGCGTGCTGTACGCACTGGGCAGCGGCGCGGGTGGCCTGACCTGCTACCTCGAGGATGGTCACATCCGCTATGAGTACAACCTGTTCATCCTGCAGCGCACCAAGATTCAGGCCGAGGCCGTCATCGCGCCCGGCCGTCACACCATCACGGTGACCACCCAATACGCCGAGCCACGGCCCGGAGGTCCGCTGGACATCACCATCGCCGTCGACGGCGAGACGGTGGCCGGCGGCCAGGTTCCGATCAGCGCGCCGCTGCTGTTCACCGCGAACGACTGCCTCGACATCGGCACCTGCCTGGGGTCGCCGGTGTCGATGGACTACCGCGAACGCGCACCCTTCCCGTTCGAGGGTCACATCCACAACGTCCACGTCGCCTACACGTAAGCGGACGCCGCCCTGCCACGGCCCGGCACCATTGCCGACCGTGGCAGGACGCCCCCGAGTTGGGTCAGGTCACCACGTCACCGACGTCTCGACGTGGCCCATCTCCGACTTCTGCTTACCACTGGCGTCATGGCAGGACAGCACGACGTTGTAGGTGGAGAGAGTCGGTGCACCGCTGAAGTTCTCGGTGTGGTTCCCGTTGGCAGGGACGTTGAACTGGCGGGTGGTCTTGCGCGGCGCCAACGGATTGATCGAGTTCGTGGTAGCGACGTAGTTGCAGGTGGCCGAGAGGTTCGACGTGTTCGTGACGTTGAAGGCGACGCTCGTCGCACCCGGGGCGCCGAATGAGGCCTGGATCGCGTTGGTCACCTCGGGAATCGCGGCGCATTGCTGCCCGGCCGGAACCGTCGGAGTCGGCGAGCCGTCAGGGCATTTGATGTCTGCCACTGGCGCTGCTTCACACTGCTGGCCCGCGGGCACCGTCGACGTCTTCGATCCCGCCGGGCATTTCACGGGTGCCTGCTCCTGCGGTTTGGCGGGCGGCGTGTAGTTGTAGTCGGCCCACGGGCCGCACCAGTCGCCCTCGAGGTCCTTCTTGCGACAACCTTGGACACCGATCTTGAATGCCTTGCCACCGTTGTCATGTCCCCACCGCGCGGTGGCGCCGTTGATGCACTTGAAGTCGTACTCGGACTGGATGCCGTTCCACATGACGTGCACGGCGTCGATGACGTAGTCGCCGTGCACGCGAGCGCAGCCACCGATGATGCAGGTCACATGCACGTCGCTGTCGGGCGTACAGGTCGCGGTGAGCCCGTTCGACAACTGATCGGCGGCCGCCGATGGCGGCAGCATCAGGCCGAACGTACACAGACACGCGACCAGAATCGGCGTGACGACGCGTCTCACATTTAGCCGTCGACTGGGCATGACATCTCCTCGGGCGCTGGAACATGGCAGACGAATCGCGGTGTGCTGGCCAGCTCGAACCACGGTTCGACGCTACGTCCGCGTCCCCATCCAGCAAATAAGGGAAATCCCTATGATGTGCCCGCCGCCGTCAGGCCTGTCGGATCACCGCTCGATCGAATGCACCATGTCGATCGCCGCGCCGAGGGTGGTGAACCGTTCCTCCAGCGTGTCGCCCGCCGGGTAGATCCGGACGGTGTCGACGCCCGCGTCGCACCACACTTGCAGGCGGTCACGCACCATGTCCGGGGTACCGATCAAGGTGGTGGCCAGGATCATCTCGTCGGTGATCAGCGCTGCCGCGCCGGCGCGGTCACCGGACTGCCAGCGTTCGCGGACCGCGGCCGCGATCTCGGCCCAGCCCTGCCGGCTGTACGCCTGGTTGTAGAAATTTGTCGAGGCCGAGCCCATGCCACCGAGACTGAACGCCAACTCGGACTTCCGGGCGTCGATCATCGTCTTGAGGTGGGCCTCGTCGCGAGCGAACGACACCTCGGCGCCCTGGCAGATGTCGAGATCGGCGCGGCTGCGTTGTGAACGGGTCAGACCCTCGTCCAGGTGCGCGAAATACGCATGCTCCGCGCCTTCGGAGACGAAGCTGGTGCCGAGCCAGCCATCGGCAACCTCACCGGTCAACCGCAACATGGCGGGCGTGAGACTGGCTATGTACAAGGGTATTTCGTGCTCCGCCCGCATCGACAGCCGCATCGGCTTGACATCGCCGCCCGGCAGCGGGACCTGGAACTGCTTGCCGGAGTACGAGACCCTGTCGCCGGCGGCGGCTTGGCGGATGATGTCGATGGTCTCGCGCATCCGGCCCAGTGGCTTGGCGAACGGCACGCCGTGCAGTCCCTCGATGACCTGCGGTCCCGAAGCACCGAGGCCCAGCAGGAAGCGCCCGCCGGACAGATTCGACAGCGTGATCGCGGCCTGCGCGATGGCCACCGGCGTGCGGGTGCCGAGCTGAATGATGCCGGAGCCCAACAACATCCGCTCCGTGCATGCCGCGTAGTACCCCAGTGCAGACGGCGCGTCGGATCCCCATGCCTCGGCGACCCAACAGATGTCCAGACCCATCTTCTCGGCCTCGGAGACGAAAAGTCTCTGGTGGTCCCAGTTTCCGAGGCTCGCAGCCTCGACCGTCGTCGCCGCGCGCATCAGCTCTCGGCCCGCTGCTTGATGTGCGCGAGGACGCTCTGCATCCCGGACTCGAATTCGCGGAGACGGTTGAAGACGATCTTCTGTTCCTTGTCGGGCATCCGGGTGATCGCCAGCGACAAGCCCGACGGCGCGGGTCCCATCTGAGCCCACTCCACCAGGCGGGTTCCGGTGCCCTCGGGACGCAGGCTCAAGCGCCAGGTTGCGGTCGGATTGCCGGCATCGCCGATGGCCCACGCCATCACGTGCTGTGGTTCGTACTCGACGATCTCGCACTCGGTCGACCAGTCCCCGAGTGCGGGGTGGCTGTTGTGGCCGACGAAGCGGGCACCGAGACACGGTGCGTCGCAGTCCCCGAGCCACTCGACTCGCTGCAACTCGGAACTGCACTCGGGCATCACCGTGATGTCCGAGGCCAGTTCCCACACCCGTGCCACGGGCGCGTCGATCCACGTCGAGACCTCGACGGTCGGGGCGTCGGCATACACCGCACCGGTCCACTCCATGAGTTCAACTTCCCTTCGGTGTACTTGCGCCGGCCGCAAAGAGGGTCCGGGCCGCCAACAGCAGCTTCAGTTCGGCGTTGACATCATCGAGTGGCTGCAGGCTCGATGTGGCGCGGCACATGGTGATCGCACCTTCGATGGCACCGAGCGACATGGTGGCCAGCCGGCGGGCAACGACGGTGCCGACGCCATCGGCCACGAGGCAATCGGTGACCAACTGATGCCAGGTGCGGAAAATCTGATTGGCATGCTGAGCCAGTGCCGAGCCCGGCGCGGCACTGACGGCAATGGACACCACCGGGCAGCCGACCGCGAACTTGTTCTGGCGCAGAAGCTTCCGCCAGAAGCCCGTCACGGCGTCGACGACGGCGGCCGGACCGTCAGGTGCCGCTTTGGCGATCAGCCGGGAGATGGCATCGCCGCTGAGCTGCGCGGCCTCGTCGATGATCTGGGCACGTCCATCCGGAAAGTGGTGGTAGATGGAGCCTCGAGGCGCGCCGCTGCGGCTCAGCACATCATCGAGCGTGACACCGTCGACGCCGCGCTCGCGCAACAGCTCGACTGCGGCGAGCACCATCGACTGGCGAGTGTCGGGCGGCATCGGGCGACTCCTGGCGGGCGCAAGTATTGACCCGAATTATGATCGTGTTCATATCGAGGAGTCAAGAAGAGGCGCAGTGATGCCTCAAGGACGCGATCAGCGACTTTCGGCGGGCTCGAATATGAGGGCGGTCATAGCGGACTACAGCGCGCCGTCCAGATAAGCGGCTCGACAGGCGCGGCGCGCGAGCTTCCCACTGGTGGTTCGCGGGATGCCACCGGCGGGCAGCAGCCGAACGTCGGCGACGGCCACGCCGTGCCGCTCCGCTACGAGTGCACCGACCGACTCGATCGCCGGCTGTGGATCATGGCGGGCCGTGCCCGACGCTCGTTCGGCGATGATCACGAGCTGTTCACCACCGTCGCACGGCACGGTGAAAGCCGCCACATAGCCTCGCCGCACCAGGGGTGAGGCATCGGCGGCCGTCGTCTCGAGGTGTTGCGGATAGTGGTTCTGCCCGCCGACCGTGATCACGTCGGCCAGCCGGCCCGTGACGTACAGCTCGCCGTCGAGGTAGAAACCGAGATCGCCTGTCCGCAACCAGGATCCGTCGACGTCGGAGCCGTCGGCGTGACTGTTCAGCGGCAAGGCGCCGTGCAGCCGGGCATGGAAAACGTCACGAGTCGCCTCCGGCAGACCCCAGTAACCGCGGCCGATGTTGTCGCCCTGCAACCAGATCTCGCCGACTCGGCCGTCGGGTTGTTCGATTCCAGTGGTCGGGTCCACCATCACCACCCACAGACTGCTCGCCGGCTGCCCGCAGGCCACCTGCGCAACCGCACCCGGGGCGTCCTCGGACACCGGCACCGCTACTCCCGACGCCAGCTGCCCGCGGTCGAAGTACCGCACCGTCGCCTCCGCGTCAGGTGCGATGTTGGAGACGAACAGTGTGGCCTCGGCGATGCCGTACGACGGCTTGATCGCCGTCTTCGGCAGTCCGAACGATTCGAAGACCGAGTTGAAGCTCTTGATGGCATCCATGCTGACCGGCTCCGACCCGACGATCATCACCACGTTCGCCAGATCGATGTCGTCATCCGGGGTCGGCGCACCCCGGTGCGCTGCCCATTCGTAGGCGAAATTCGGTGCGGCGGTGACCACTCGGCCCACCTTCGAACCGTCCGACAACGCCTGGATCCACCGCAGCGGCCGGCGGATGAACGCGGTGGGTGACATCAACGTCGAGTGCCCGCCGTACACCGTGGGAAATCCGATCATCGACAGACCCATGTCGTGATACAGCGGCAGCCAGCTGACGCCATGGGTGTTGCGGTCCAGCATGTCGATGGACAAGATCATCTGAATCAGGTTGGTGCCCACCGCTTTATGGGTGATCTCCACGCCGACCGGCGGCCGGGTCGCTCCTGAGGTGTACTGCAGGTGCGAGACGTCGTCAATCTCGAGATGGACGGGTTCGAACGAAACGCCCGCGTCGTCCGGCACCTCGTCGGTGGCGATGACGGTCGGAGTACCCAGATCCGGGTGTGCCGAGAGGAATTCGGTGACCGCCGGCCGCGCCGCGGCCGTCGTCAAGATAGCTGCCGGCCGCGCGTCGTGCAGTGCGGTGTCCAAACGCTCGGCGTGCCCGGGTAATTCGGGCGCGAACAGCGGGACCGCAATGGCACCGGCCTTGATCGCCGCGAAGAACCCGAAGACATAGTCGAGCCCCTGCGGCGCCATGATGGCGACGCGATCACCGCGCTGCGTGACCGCCTGCACCCGGGCCGCGATGGCCGCCAGCCGCACGCCGAGCTCGGACCAGGTCACCTCGAAAGTGCGCGGCTCGCTACCGGAGTAGTCCAGGTAGCGGTATGCCACCATGTCGGGCAGATGCGCGATGTTCCCGTCGATGAGCGCGATCAGCGTCGCGCCGGGCGGCAGCGTCACCGCCCCCGCTTCGTCGACGCAGTCCTCGATCTGGAAAAGGCCGCTGCCCGGTGTCATGGGTCCAGCGTAAGCGCACCCCTGAAAGGGGCTGCGGCGCCAGACATCTATTCATTCTTGTTCACCGTCGGGACCATTCCTCGGCCAACAGCTCGTACGAGCGGACCCGATCCCGGTGGTCGTGCGTGATGGTGGTGATGATCAACTCGTCGGCACCGGTGGCGTCGCGCAGCCGCTCCAGCTTGTCGGCGACCTGTGCGGCGGACCCGACGAACTGGGTGTCCACGCGGTCGGCGACGAGCTCACGTTCGGCGGCCGTCCAGGTGTGCGCCCGCGCTTCGGCCGGCGCGGGAAACGGGATGGCCCCTTCGGCGGTGCGGATGCTGCGCACCCACAGGCCGTATCCGGTGGCCAGCTCGCGGGCGGTCGCCTCATCGTCGGCGACAACAACGTCGGCCGAGACGGCGACGTGCGGCTCGTCGAGTTCGGTCGATGGGCGGAACGCCGCCCGGTAGGCGTCGGTCGCCTCGAGGACCGACGCCGGAGCGACGTGGTAGTTGCTCGCAAACCGCAGGCCCCTGGTGCCGGCGACCTCGGCGCTCTCACCGGCACTGCTGCCCAGGATCCAGATCTGGAGGTCGGCACCCTCCCCGGGCACGACCCGCGCCGCCAGTCCGTCCGCGTCGCGGTAGACCCCGGCGAGCAACGCCAGGATGTCGTTGATCTGGTCGGTGTAGTCCTGCGATTGCGCACCGGGCAGCTGCAGCAGCGCCCGTTGGAGCGCGAACCGCGGAGACTGCAACAGCGGTCGCGGATCGAACTTCGGCGGAATCAACAGGCCATGCGAACCGTTGCCGGCCCGGCTGCCCACCGAGGCACTCACCGGTACCTTGGGTTCGCGCGGCTTCCCACCCGAGCGCCCCAGGCCGAGGTCGAACCGGCCCGGATGCAGCGCGTCGAGCAGACCGAACTCTTCGACCGTCGCAACCGCGGTTCGGTGACCCATCTGCACCGCGCCCGAGCCCAGGCGGATCGTGGAGGTCTCCGCTGCGGTCAGCGCGAGAAGCACAGCTGGTGAGGTGCCGGCGATACCGGGATTGAGGTGATGTTCGGCGAACCAGAAGCGCGTGTAACCCAGGGCCTCCGCGCGCTTGGCGAGGTCGATACTGTTGCGTAGCGCTTGCGGTGCAGTCGAACCCGACGAGATCGGCACCAGATCGAGCACGGTCAGTGGAGTAGCCATGAGCTACGACGCCACTTCTGCGGAGACATTCGTGCGCACTGCCGGCCGCGGCAGCGGCGCCAGTCCCAGATGGTCGCGCAATGTGGTGCCTGTGTAATCGGTGCGGTACGTCCCGCGCTCCTGGAGCAGTGGCACCACCCGGTCGACGAACGGGTCGAGCCCGCCGGGTGTGATGTGCGGGACGAGGATGAATCCGTCGCTGGCATCGGCCTGCACGAACTCGTCGATCGTCGCCGCGATGGTCTGGGGCGATCCGATGAACGACTGGCGCCCGGTGACTTCGACGATCAGCTCGCGCGTCGTGAGGTTCTGCGCCTCGGCTTTGGCCCGCCACTCGGCGGCGATCGCGAGCGGGTCCCGGAACATGCGCACACTCGCCCGGCCTCGCGCGATGGTGTTCTCCCCCACGACCGGGTCCACCGCCGGCAGCGGCCCGTCCGGGTCATGATCGGAGAGGTCGCGGTTCCAGAGCTGTTCGAGGAACTTGATCGCCGTCTGCCCGGACACCTGGGCGAGCCGGACCTCGTGCGCGAGGTCGGCCGCCTCGTCATCGGTGTCGCCGATCACGAACGTCGCGGCGGGCAGGATCAGCAACTCGTCATGGCGCCGCCCGTAGCGCGCCAACCTGCCCTTGACGTCGGTATAGAACGCCTGCCCGGCCTCGAGGGTGCTGTGCCGGGAGAAGATGGCGTCCGCCGCGGACGCCGCGAACTCGCGGCCTTCGTCCGAGTCGCCCGCCTGGAAGATCACCGGGCGCCCCTGCGGGCTGCGCGGCACGTTGAACCGGCCGTGGATGGCGAAGTGACTGTCCGTGTGCGCGAACGCGCCGGCGTCGGGATCGGACAGGAACGCCCCGCCGGTCTTGTCGGCCACGATCTCGTCTCCGCGCCACGAGTCGAACAGCTCCAGCGCCGTCTGCAGAAACGTCTTGGCACGTTCGTAGCGCTGGTCCTCCGCCAAGAACCCGCCACGGCGAAAGTTCTCGCCTGTGAACGCATCCCACGATGTCACGACGTTCCAGGCCGCGCGACCCTCGGAAAGGTGGTCCAGCGACGCGAACTGCCGAGCCACCTCGTAGGGCTCGTTGAAGGTCGAATTGATGGTGCCTGTCAATCCGATTCGCTCGGTCACCGCGGCCAGCGCCGCCAGCACCGTGAAGGTGTCCGGACGCCCGACGACGTCGAGGTCGTAGATCTGTCCGTTCTGCTCCCGCAGGCGCAATCCCTCGGCCAGGAAGAGGAAGTCGAATTTCCCGCGCTCGGCCGTCTTCGCGAAGTGCGCGAACGAGCTGAACTCGATGTGGCTGCCGGCCGCCGGGTCGCTCCACACCGTGGTGTTGTTGACGCCCGGAAAGTGCGCCGCGAGGTGAATCTGCTTGACCGGCTTGCTCATTGGCTGCTCCTTGCATAACGGTTGGCCGGACGCGACAGCCCGAGCAGTCCACGCAATGTGTTCGATTCGTAGCCGCCGCGGAAGAGTCCGCGGCGCCGCAGTTCGGGCACCAGTTGTTCGGTGATCTGAAGCAGGTCGTCCGGCAGGGTTGCCGGCCGCAGCCGAAATCCCGTCAGCCCGGCACTGTGCCATTCCGTCAGCACGTCGGCCAGCTGCGCGGCGGTGCCGGCGAAAACCGCTGCGTCGCTCCGATATTCGGCACCGGCAACATCATCGAGCCGACGCCGGCGGGCCTGCGCTGCCGACTCACTGTCGTCGAGAAACACCACCACATCGCCGAAGATGTGCAGGGTCTCGGACCCGCGGCCCGCATCATGTTGCAGCCCACGGACTTCGTCGACGACCTCGGCGGCCTGCGCGGCATCTCGAGGGGTGACGAACCCGACATCCGCGCTTCCGGCGATCACCTCGTGGCCGGCTCGGCCGTGACCCAATGCCGCGACGATCGGCTGGCCCTGCGGTGGGCGCGGTGTGATGGACGGACCCTTGACCGAGAACCAGCGGCCGGTGAAGTCGATGTAGTGCAGCTTGTCCCGATCGATGAAGCGCCCGGTGGCAGCATCCCGGATCTCGGCGTCGTCCTCCCAGCTGTCCCATAACCGGCGCAGCACCTCGACGTAATCCGCAGTCTCGGCGAGGTATTCAAGCGCCTGCGACCGGTCCGCGGCCTCACGTCGCCCGAAGTGCGCAGCCACATCCGGACGGCCGGCGATCTGGACGCGCACGCCGGCACGGCCGGAGCTCACGTAATCGAGCGTCGCGATGGATTTCGACACATGGAACGGCTCCGTGTGCGTGACAACGGCGGTCGGCACCAGTCCGATGCGCTGGGTACGGGGCGCGATCCGCGCCGCGATCAGCACGGCGTCCAACCGGCCCCGCACCCGGTCGACGCGCCGGTCCGGAACGAAGGGGTCGTCGGATTGCACTGCCAACGAGTCCTCGATGGTCACGAAGTCCAACGCGCCGCGTTCCGCCTCGAGAACCAGGTCGGTCCAGTAGCCGGCGTCGAAGAGGTCTGCGGGTCGCGCGTCGGGTTCGCGCCAGGCGGCCGGATGCCAGCCGGCGCCGTCCAACGCCACGGCCAGATGAAACGAATCGGGCATACGACCACTCTGCCGAGCCGCGCGCAGATCGCAGCGACTGCGGCACCGGCCGCGTCGGGGCAGGGAATAGTTGACCGGCTGTGCGGCAGGGCCGGCCCGGCTCACGGGTGCCGGCGGTACCGCCGCACGTGTAGGCCGGCCGATCGGGTCACGCAAGGTACGTGGACGGCATGAAGCGCGCCATCAAACGTCTTATGTGCCAATGTCTTTCAAAAAGCGCGACGATGTGTTGGTGACGTACTCGGTGGGTATTACCGAGTACTCGACACGAAAGGCATCGGCGCGGCCGTCCGCGCCGATGCTGCGCCGTCGACGTAGCGTGGGAGGCGCCGCCATGCTCCTGGAATCATCGGGATTCCAACCCCTGTCCGGGCGCTTGGGCCTAGCGGATGCCGCGGACCAGCCGGCCCGGCCGCGCGCCGGTGTCGATGCCATGCCGGCGGGTCACGGTGCCGCTGACGATCGTCGCGTCGTAGCCACTTGCGCCCTGCACCAAGCGTTTTCCGCCCGCGGGCAGGTCGTGCACCATCTTCGGCGCGTGCAGGGTCAGCGCGTCCAGATCGATGACGTTGAGGTCGGCCTTCTTGCCCACCTGAATCACGCCACGGTCGGACATCCCGTACAGCTGGGCGGTGTCATGCGACTGCTTACGGATGACGTACTCCAGCGGCAGCTTCTCGCCGCGGTGGCGATCACGGGCCCAGTGCGTCAGCAGGAAGGTCGGGTACGACGCGTCGCAGATCATGCTGCAGTGCGCGCCGCCGTCCGAAAGGCCGAGCACCCCGGCCGGATGAGTGAGCATCTCCCGGATGGCGTCATGGTTGCCGTCGGAGTAGTTGAACATCGGGTACATGAGCATGGCGCCGGCGTCCGCCTCGAGCATCAGGTCATACATCGCGGCCAGCGGGTCCACGCCGCGGCGCTCCGCGATCGCCGCGACCGTGCGCTCGACGGTCGGCTCGTAGTCGGGCGGTTCGCCGATGTGGTACAGGCGATTTGCCGCATTCTGCGCCAGCATGAACATGCCGTCGAACAACTTGGTGGGGTCGATCGGCAGGTCATCCTCGGCGAGTATCGCGGCCCGCACCGCGGGCTCGGCCAGCTTCTCGGCCATCTCCTCGCGCGTGCATTCGGCGACCAGCCGACGGTAGGTCGGCCGGTGGGTGAAGGCGTGGTGACCGGGAAAGCCCAGGAGCATGCCGAACGGGCGCGCCGCGACCTGGGGGAACAGCCTGCTGCCCGCCTGGTGCGCGGCAGCCGACAGGTCGAGCTGTTCGCGCCACAGCTTGGGGTCGGCGTCGACCTGGATGAGCGCGAAACTCAGGGCGCAGTCGATCTCCTCACCCAGCCGTCGCATCCAGTCGAGTTCCTTGCGCGGCGCGATGATGTCCTCGCCGGCCGCGCCCTGCGGGGCCAGCTCGAAGACCGCGGCGCCGCCGGCAGCGGTGGCCCGGCCCAGCGCGAACAACTCATCTTCGGCGGCGAACGTGCCGGGCACCGGTTCGCCGTCCATGGCGCGGTGTGCCAGTGTCCGCGACGACGAAAAGCCCAGGGCGCCGGCCTCGATCGCTTCCTGGACCAGTTTCGCCATGGTTTTGATGTCGTCGGCGTTGGCGGGTTCGTTGCGGGCGCCGCGCTCTCCCATGGCGTATGCGCGGACCGCGCCGTGCGCGATCTGGGTGCCCATGTCGACGGCAAGTTCACGCTGCCCGATGACGTCGAGGTACTCGCCGAAGCTCTCCCAGCCCCATGTGATGCCCTCGGTCAGGGCAGTGCCCGGGATGTCCTCGACGCCCTCCATGAGGGCGATCAACCACTCCTCCTGGCCCGGGCGCACCGGCGCGAAGCCGACGCCGCAGTTGCCCGCGACCACCGTTGTCACGCCGTGGTTGCTCGAGGGCTCCAGCACGCTGTCCCAGCTCACCTGGCCGTCGTAGTGGGTGTGGATGTCCACGAACCCGGGAGCGACGATCTTGCCGCCGGCATCGATCGTCTGGGCCGAATCACCGGACAGCACAGGGTCGTTCGGGCCGCGGCGGTGCACTTCGACGATCTTGCCGTCCTTAGATCGCGACATCGGCGGTGAACCGGTCGGCCCCCGTGCCGTCGACGACAGTGCCACCGGTGATCTTCAGATCGAACACATCTGCTCCCTCGTTGCCGCCCCCGAACGTCCGTCAGCGGCAGTACTGTAACAGTGTTACACCGTGATGGGCCGCAGATCCAGAGGCAGGACGCGGCCCAGGTGTGATTAGGTGTTCGGCGAGGCTGAAGGAGGTGGTCATGGCTGAGGCAACCCAGCGCGGGTCGGAGGGTCCGTCGAAAACTGTTGACGCTCAACTCATCCTGGATACCGCCGCGGCGCTTCTGGAGCGCGACGGTGTCGAGGGCTTCTCCATGCGCAGCCTGTCCGAGCATCTCGGTGTCGCCGTCACGTCCATCTACTGGCACGTCGGGGGCCGGGACAAGCTTTTCGACCACCTGATCGACCGGCTGATCGAGGTGATGGCGAGCCTGCCGGCCACCGGTGACACCCCGGAGGAACGCATCGTCTCGCTGGCCCGCGCACAGCGCATCGCGCTCATCGAACGCCAGCATCTGATGGCCATCGCACACGAACGCGACCGGACACCGTCGCTGTTCCAGTCGGTGCAGCAGACCCTCGCCGCCGAACTCGCCGCGCTGGGGATCACCGGCAATCAGGCGGCCCTGGCCTTGCGCTCCATCGAGGTGCACGTGATTTCGTCTGCGCTGATGCAGTTTTCGGCGATTCGCAGTGGCGAGCACGAGGAAGAGGACGCCTCGCTGTGGGGCGACGACTGGCCGGATCAGCAGCTGGTCGACGCCCTTCGCTCCCCCACCGACTACGACGCGGTGTTCGAGTACGGACTGGCCGCGCTCCTGGCCTCGCTCGTCTGATTTGTCACTTGGCGGCGAACCGGCGGGACCGCAGCTTCGGGATCGCCTGCGCGCTGAGGACCCGGGCGCGTTCGGTCATGGCACCGGCGACGGCGTCGGGGTGGGTGGTGAGGTAGAAGCCACCGGCGGCCGACTGATCGAAGATGATCTCCGCGGCGGTCATCGGATCCATGGCGGTGATCTGGTGCATCGCGGTGCGCTCCGACTCTGACGCGTCGGCGGCGTCCCCTTTTCCGCCGTCGACGCCGCCGGCCGCGGTGAAGATGTTCGACTGCACCGGTCCGGGCAGCACCGCCTGCACACACACGCGCTCGTCGTGGCCGGCCAGCTCGACCTCGACGCGCAGGCACTCGGTCAGGGCCAGCACGGCGTGCTTGCTGACGATGTACGGCGCCTGCAGTTGCACCGTCGAAACCCCACCGACGGACGACATGTTCCACACCCACGCGGGTTCCTCGGAGGCCAGCATGGCCGGCAGGAAAGCCCGCACGCCATGGAAGACACCACTGACATTGATGTCCATGACGCGCTCCCAGTTGGCGACCGGGGTGTCCCACAGGTAACCGAACTGCTCGATGCCGGCGTTGTTGACCAGTAGGCGCACCGGCCCGATCTCACCATTGACCCGGTCGGCCAGAGCCTGCACGGCCTCGGCGTCGCGGACGTCGCATACCGCGTCGACGGCCGTCGCGCCGGCTGCGGACAGCTCGTCGCGCAGGGCAGCGACCGCGGCCGCGTCGACGTCGGCCAGCACCGTCGTCATCCCAAGTTTCGCCGCGTACCGGGCCAGACCGGCCCCGATCCCCGAGCCGGCACCCGTGATGACCGCGACGCCACCACCGAACAGTTCCTGTGCACCCATGGCCGAAGTAAATCGCAGGGCGGGGGCCCGGACAGGCCCGACGTCCGATCAGTGGAATGCCGGTCAGGCCGGCTGGACCTCGGCCTCGGCTCTCGGCGCCGCACGCAGCACACACCGCGCATAGCCGATCCAGCTCACCACGCAGGCCACGACGCCGACGACGATCATCGGGTATACCGCCTGGCCGAGAACGACTGCGACGGAATCACTTCCGGCGAGCCGCCGGTCGACCGCGCCGCCCGTCATCAACGGCAGCAGACTGACCACGAAGCAGGCGATGGCGGCGGCCAATGCGGTGCCGAACCTCGCGCGCACCGCGGCGACGATCATCGTGCCGGCCGCGAGCACGATCAGCACGGCAAAGGGCAGCGGGCGCAACTCGGCACCGAGATTTCCGCTGATGTCCCAGATTCCCCAGCCACTCATCGAACCGTGGCCATGGTCGTTGTGCGCGGTGTACCACGGCAGGACAGCCGCGACGACGATCATCGCGAAGGCGATGACCCCGATCGCCCAGCGCGTCAGTACGTTCTCGATCTCGACTCCTCATACCCCCGTGAACGTGGGCTGCATCAGCGTCAACATGGCCATCGCCAAACTGATGAGCAGACACAGACTCAACACGATCATCGCACCCACCAGCAGCCAGCGGCCCATCCGGCGGCGAACGCGCGTCAATTTTGCGTGGTGGCGTTCCTCGACGTAACTCACGGCCACCATGGCGAACGCGACATCGATGTGTTCGTCACCGACGGTGGCCGCGCCCGCCGCGATCTCCTGCAGGCGTCCGGGTTCGATCTGCACTCCCGCGACGGCGAAGCGCCGACTGAGTCGGCGCGCCTGCCCTCGCGTGAGCGGGTGGTCACACACGTGCACGTGATGTCGCGGGGCTGCCACTTGCGTTATTCCCTCGATTCGGGCGCCTCGCCAGGCCCGAAAATGCCGAAGGCGCCCGGGATTCAAGTTACTCCGACGGGCGCCTTCGCACACTGCGACAGCGGGATTTCTACAGACCCATGTCCTTGGCGATGATCATCTTCATGACCTCACTGGTACCGCCGTAGATGCGGCCGACGCGGTTGTCGGCGTACAGCCGGGCAATCGGGTACTCGTTGATGTAGCCGTAGCCGCCGTGCAATTGCAGGCAGCGGTCGATGACGCGCGCCGCGGCGTCGGTGCAGAACAGTTTGGCCTTGGCGGCATCGGCCGCGGACAGCTCGTCGAGGTCGTGGGCTTCCATGGCACGGTCGACGACGGCTTCCATCGCATCGACGTCGGCCTGGCAGGCCGCGAGCTCGAACTTGGTGTTCTGGAACGAGGCGACCGGCTTGCCGAACACGGTGCGGTCCTTGGTGTACTGCACGGCGAACCGGACGGCGGCCTTGGCCTGCGCGTACGCGCTGACGGCGATACCGAGCCGCTCGCGCGGCAGGTTCTGGCCGAGGTAGTTGAAGCCTTGGTCGGCCTCGCCGAGGATGTCCTCGACCGGGACCTTGACGTCGGTGAAGTTCAGCTCGGCGGTGTCCGAGCAGCGCAGGCCCAGCTTGTCGAGCTTGCGGCCGACCGAGTAACCCTCCAGCTTGGTGTCGACCACCAGCAGCGAGATGCCGAAGCGGCGGTCGTCTTCCTTGGGGGCCGAGGTACGGGCACAGACGATCACGCGATCGGCGTGCACACCACCGGTGATGAAGGTCTTGGAGCCGTTGAGGACGTAGTGGGTGCCATCCTCGGAAAGCTTTGCGGTGGTACGCATTCCGGCGAGGTCGGAACCGGTGCCGGGCTCGGTCATCGCGATCGCGAACATGATCTCGCCGCTGAGCATGCCGGGGAACCAGCGCTTCTTCTGCTCTTCGTTGCCGATGTCGCGGATGTACGGCAGACACAGGCCGACGTGCACGCTGGAGCCGCCGAACGACACTGCGGCGCGCGCCAGTTCCTCGGTCAGGATCGCCTGGAACTTGTACGAGGTCAGGCCCTCGCCGCCGTACTCCTCCGGGATTTCCGCGCCGAAGATACCGAGTTCGCCGAGTTTGTAGTAGAACTCGCGCGGCACCAGGCCCTTCTCGAACCACTCGTCGTAGACGGGACTCACCTCGGCCTCGACGAAGGCCCGGATCATGGCCCGGTAATCCTCGTGCTCTTCGCTGTAGACCTCGCGTTTCACAGACATCTCCTCAGAAGTGGTGAACAGTGTTAGCTTGTTGCTGTCACAATAAGCTAACGACGTTCGCTAATTCAAGGGAGACGCAGATGGGCAGGCCCCGCGTACCGCTGCTCAACCGCGAACTCATCCGTGACACCGCATTGGAATTGATCGATCGCGACGGCCTCGCCGAGATGTCGATGCGCAAGCTGGCCGCCGAACTCGGCGTGCAGGCGTCGTCGCTGTACAAGCACTACCCCACCAAGGACGACGTGCTCGACGCCGTCGCGAGTCGCGTTGCCGGGGAAATCGACACGTCCGGGTTCGACCGCGGCGACGACTGGCAGGACGCGCTGGCCGCGTGGGCGCGCTCGCACCGCGCCGCGCTGGCAGCACACCCGAATCTCGTGCCCTACCTCGCGACCGGACCGGGCCGACGCGATGTGAGTCTGCGGATCGCCGACGCCGTACACGGCGGACTGGTCGGCGCCGGCTGGCCACCGCGCGAAGCGACCCTGATCGGCGCCGCCACCCGGTCACTGGTGCTCGGGTCGACCGTCGGCTCCTTCTCACGCGGGTTCACCGACGACGTGCAGGTCTACCGCGACCGCTACCCGCACATGGGCCAGGCACACCTACTTCGCGGCAAGGCCGACCAGATCGACACGGCCGGTTTCGAACTGGCCCTGACCGCATTCATCGACGGACTGGCGATCCGCTTCAGCGCCCTGCAGTGATTTGTGCACGATTTTCCGCGCTGGCCGCGGAAAATCGTGCACAAATCACTTGTCTTGCGGCGGCCTGGGCCCGCCACCGAAGGGATTCAGCCTCGAAACGCCGGGGATGTTCGACAGCAGCCGGAACACCTCGTTGCCGGTATTGACCAGGGCTTCCAGTTGCGGCAGCAGGGCGTCGAGCGTGCGGAACATGGGATCGGCCATGGCCATGACCCGCTCGGTCCGGTCGATCGTGGTGTTGAGCCGCTCGGTGGCCACCGCCAGATTCTCGATGAGATCGGGCACCTGGGCGGCGAGTTGGACGGAGGCCGGCGGAATGCGCAACGCACCGCTGGCCACCGCCTGCGTCATCTCGACGGCGGACTGGGCAGCATCGACCGCGGACTGGGCCGCGGCCTTCAGGTCGCTGGGCTTCGGAATCATTTGACCGGCCATACAGTTAACTGTGCCGCACCCGGGCCCGCCTGTCCCGTGATCGACACGGCTACACGTCGGTAACGCTGCTCACGATCTCAGGACGGCAGTACCAGGATCTTGACGTGCTCGTCCGGATTCCGCAGTGCGGTGAACGCATCTGCGATGCCGTCGAGCCCGGTACGTCCCGTGATCAGGGCTTCTGCGTCGATCTCACCGGCAGCCAGTCGAGCCAGCACCTTCTCGTACGCCTGCTCATAGGGGCCGTGACCGAAGTTGATCGCGATCTGCCGCATCTGCGCCACCACCGGGATGATGGTCTCCTCGGCGAACGGCGATGCCACCACCTGAATCCGCGAACCCCATGGCAGCGTGTGCGTCAGGGTGTTGAGCGTGCCGACCCGGCCGCTGCACTCGTAGGCGATCAGCAGGCCGCCGCCGGTCTTGCCGCTACCCAGCAACTCGTTGTAGACCTCGATCGGGTCCTGCTCATTGGGGTCGACGACGATGTCGGCGCCCATCTTCGCGGCCAGTTCGCGCCGCTTCGGCGACGGCTCGGACGCGATGACGAGGTGCGCGCCGGCAGCTTTCGCGGCGAGGATCGTGCCCAGACCGATCGAACCGCAGCCGATCACGAGTGCGGTATCCGCGGCCGTCAGCCCGGACTGCTGCATGTGCATCTCGCCGACGTGTAGCGGCTCGGCCAGAGCGGCATGCTCCAGCGACAGGCCGTCGGGCACGTGCCGGACCCAGAACGCGTCGACGACGATGTACTCGCCGAACGCCCCGTGGTAGTCGTTCGAGTAGCCGATGATGGTCGGCATCCCGTTCTGCTCGGTGGTGATACCGAGGCCGGTGACGCGGTCGTCGACCGCGAAATCGTCGACGCCCTCGCCGGTTTCGACGACGACGCCCGACCATTCGTGGCCCAGCACCACCGGACGGGTGGCGTCGAAGACGGCGAACGGGAAGCCGGCGCCGGCGGCGACGGACACGAACCGGCACGGGTCCTTGGACATGCTCAGGTCACTGCCGCAGATGCCGCAGGCCGCCACTTTGATACGTAGCTGGCCCGGACCGGTGACCGGGGGCTCCGGCACGTCCGTCACGGTGAACTGGCCGTCGATGAACTGTGCTGCCTTCATGCGTGTGCTCCTGCGGTGTTGAGTTCGGTTGAAGGCGCCGGAGTGGCGGGGAGGTCGGTCGGCCGGCCGTAGTAATCGGTGTACGCCTTGGTGATGGCGCCGACGAGATTGCCGATCAGCACCTCGGAGTTGTCCTGTGCGAACTGCAGGCTGGCCTGCCGGGCGACGTTGCGGCGACGGAAGTGCGGGATGACCTCGGAGGCGAACAGCTCATAGCTGCGCTTGGTGTTCTCCCAGTCGGCGAGGTCCACGTGCATGATCAGCAGCGTGCCGAAGCCGCCCGTCTTCTCGATGAGGCGGTCGATCTGGGCGATGGCGTCCTCCGGCGTGCCGATGATGGCCTGGCCGAACTCGCCGAGCGACTCGTTCCGCCAGTAGTCGATGATGCCGGCCGGCGTCTGCGCCCAGTCCGGGTTGATGTTCTGCTGCCGGTTGACGTACTCGGCGATGTGGTGGATGCGACGGCTGACGGCGCGCTCGGCCTCCGCGCGCGTCTCGGCGATGAACATCGGGTTGACCAGACGCCACGTCGACCGGTCGGCGACGTAGCCGTTCTCGGCCGAAACCTGTTCGTACACACCCCAGTTGCGGTCGAGTGATTCGTAGCCGGCCTGCGAGCTGGCGGCCAGCGACAGCAGCGACAGGCCGTGCTTGCCGGCCAGCACCGATCCGTTGGGCGAGATTGTCGAAGCGGTGACGACCTCGATGCCGGCCGGGTTGTAGGTGGGCAGCTGCGCGCGGGCGTCGCGCAGGGTGAACCAGTCGGTCTCCATGTTGACGACCTCGCCGCGCAGCAGCGCGAGCACGGCCTCCAGGGCCTCACCCTGCATGCGGCGCTGGTTGGTGGTCGTGATGCCCATCATGTGTGCGTCGAGCGGAATCTTGCCGGGGCCGGTGCCGACGATAAGCCGGCCACGGGTCTGCAGGTCCAGCTGGGTGATGCGGTCGGCGGTGATCAGCGGGTGGTGGTACGGCAGCGACATCACACCGGTGCCGAAGCGGATGCGCTCGGTGCGTTCGGCCGCAGCGGCGATGAAAACATCTGGCGCCGGGACGATCTCGGCACCGGTCGAGTGATGCTCCCCCATCCACGCCTCTTCGAAGCCGAGGTGGTCCAGGTGCGTCATCAGGTCGATGTCGCGGCGCAACTGCAGCGCCGGGTCGGCGTCGAGCGGATGGTACGGGGCGAGGAACGCCCCGAACTTCATGGACGTCGGGCTCCACTGGGCAACGCTGCTCACGGTGGTCTCCTGGTTCTCGGTGCGGGCTGTCTCGGCTTGCCCGGCCGACTGTAATCCGATCACTCGATTGGATCAAGTGATCCATAAATATCGGCACGCTCAGCAGCCGCGAGCGTGACAAAAGTGCACGTAATTCGCGGCGTGTTGCGTTCAGACACGCACGCTCGTGGTTAGGAGTTGAGCAGCCGCTCGGTGCCGCCGACGACGAAAGTCACGAGATCTTCGTAGAACGCTTCGAGGGCCGGGGCCGACAGCTTGGCGCGGTCCCATTCGTCGGCGCGGCTCAGGCCCTGCACGAAGCCCATGATGGACACCGCCCAGCGCGCCTCGAGCCGCTCTTCGTCGGCGTTCGGGAAGGCGCGCCGCACCTGTGCCAGCAGGGCGACCCGCAGCTTGGGCTCGATGGTTTCGTCGGCCGGACCGGCCTGGGTGATCTGCGCCATGATCTTGATCCAGCGCATCCCGCGGGTGCGCTGCCGGCGCAGCAGGTCCAGATAGGGCGCCGTGACGGCGCGGACCAACGCGTCGGGCGACGGCGCGGCCGAATCCGCCGCCAGCACATCGACATTCGCCTGGATGGCCGCGCCGACCGCGGCGCCGAGGTCCAGAACCACCGCACGCAGCAACTCGTCCTTGGAACCGAAGTGGTAGTGCACCGAGGCAGCGCCGAGGCCGGCCGCGGCGTTGACCGAGCGCACCGAGACGGCGTCCACGCCCTGCTCGGCGAAGAGCTTCTCGGCCGTCTTCACCAGCTTGGCGCGGGTGGCATTGCCCTGGCGGTTCTGCGATGTGCCCGACACGGTCAGAAGCATGTCACAGCGGCGCGCCGGCGCCACCGAAAGCGTTGCGTGTCTCCAGGATCAGCAACGCCACGTGCAATGAGGTAGCCGACTCGCCGTCGGCCAGATCGACGCCCAGAATCTGCTCGATCCGGTTCAGCTTCGCGTACAGCGACGGGCGGCTCAGATGCAGTCGCGACGCCAGCGCCGTCTTGTTGCCGCCGAGTTCCAGGTATCCGCGCAAGACGTCGAGAAGCGCGTCTCCGGTTTCGATGTCGTGCAGGATCAGCGCGCGCAACTCCCCTTCGGCGAAGCGCTGCACCCGCGGGTCGGACCGCAACATCGAGAGCAGTCCGCGCAGCCGGATGTCGGCGACCCGGAAGCAGACGCGCTGCGACGCGGGCAGTGACAGCGCCGCCTCGGCGACGTGGGCGGCATCGGTGATGCGGTGGATCGCCTCGATCAACGCCGGCGCCGGGGTGCCGAGACCGAGCACCAGGCCGTGGGCGTCGACGGCGCGCTCGGCATCGCGCCGCAGGGCCCGGCCCAGCGGCTCCAGCGCGCTGCCCGCACGCGCGTTGAGCGACAGCACCATGGCGATTTCGCCGGGCCCGCGCAGTGAGAACAATCCGGTGTGCCCCAATGCCTTCACCGACCGCGTGACGACGTCGAGCAGGCGCGCGCTGCGGCGTTGTTCGGAGACCGGGTCGGCGTCAGCCGCCCAGCCCGCGATCCGCAGCGTCGCGGGCAGGTACTGCGCCGCCGGCCGCAGGCCCAACGCGAAGGCGCGCGCGGTCGCCTCGTCCTCGAACCGGATACGTTCGCGCGCAACGTCTTCCAGCAGGCCGGCCTGCGCCTGGTGTTCGATGTCGGTGCGGCCGCGCTCGGCCATGCGGTGCAGCACCAGCGCCTGGGATGCCCGCTCCAGCACCATGGTGAACCTGGCCGCCACACCTTCGGCGGTGCTCAGCGCGATCAGGCGGCCCCATGCATCGTCGCCGCGGCCCACCTCACTGATCACCCAGTCGTCCGTCCGCTCGGCCCCGGTCTCGTGCTGACGCGACCGACGTTGCCAGTCGCGCAACACATCTGGGGTGGGACGGCCGGCCGTCGCCACCGCGATCGCCTGGTGGTTGAGGTCCTCGAGGACCACGGGTGCACCGAGCAGATTCGCCGCCGCCTCGGCGATTCCGGCGGGCGTCGCCCGGCGCATGCTCAGGTCGGTGAACACCTCGTGCGTCTGTCGCGCGAAATCGACCTCCTGGTACTGGTCGGCGACGATCACCCGGTGCACCTGTTCGGTCACCTCGACGAACTTGATCACCCGGCGCACCGCCACCAGGGCCAGCCCCAGTTCCTCCGCGATCGCGCCGACGTTGACCGGCAGCGGCACGGCGCCCGCACCGAGTTCGACGACGACGCCGACGGCCTGCGCGGCGGCCACCGACCGCAGGTAGTCCAGCGGCGCGGCGCGCAGCGCGGCACCCGTAGTCAGCACCAGTTCGCCACCCTGCAGGACCTCCGAGAGATCCGGGACATCACTGACGTGGACCCAGCGGATCGGGCGATCGAATCCGGTCGCGCAGAGAATCTCGGGCTCGCCCTGCTGGATGACCGGCAGGGCGACGATCTCGGCGACGGTCGGCATTTACAAAGTGTAAATCCACATCCGGAACCTGATACAGATTGTCGGCCGATTCGGAGGTCGCCCCGGGGCAAGCTGAGTGCACACCCAGTACCGACCAGGAAGGCCTACTTCGACGATGACCACCTCGCAGACCATCTCGCACTGGATCAACAACGACGTCTTCACCGGATCCTCGGGACAGTCGGCACCGGTCACCAACCCGGCCACCGGCCAGGTCACCGGACAGGTGGCACTGGCCAGCGTCGAGGACGCCCAGACCGTCATCAACGCCGCGGCAGCCGCCTTCCCGGCCTGGCGCGACACCTCGATCACCAAGCGCGTGCAGACGCTGTTCGCCTTCCGCGAGCTGCTCAACGCCCGCCGCGGAGAGCTGGCCGCGATCATCACCGCCGAGCACGGCAAGGTGCTCTCCGACGCCATGGGCGAGGTCGCCCGCGGTATCGAGGTCGTCGAATTCGCCTGCGGCATCCCGCATCTGCTCAAGGGCGGCTACGCCGAGAACGCCTCCACCAACGTCGACGTCTACAACATCCGGCAGGCCCTGGGCCCGGTCGCCATCATCGCGCCGTTCAACTTCCCGGCCATGGTGCCGATGTGGTTCTTCCCCATCGCCATCGCCGCCGGCAACACCGTCGTCGTCAAGCCGTCCGAGAAGGACCCGTCGTCGTCGCTGTGGATGGCCGAACTGTGGAAGGAAGCCGGCCTGCCCGACGGTGTCTTCAACGTCCTGCAGGGCGACAAGACCGCCGTCGACGAGCTGCTGACCAACCCCGCCATCAAGGCCGTCTCGTTCGTCGGCTCCACCCCGATCGCGCAGTACGTCTACCGGACCGCCACCGCCTCCGGCAAGCGCGTGCAGGCCCTCGGCGGCGCCAAGAACCACGCCGTGATCCTGCCCGACGCCGACCTGGACCTGGCCGCCGACAGCATGGTCAACGCCGGCTTCGGTTCCGCCGGTGAGCGCTGCATGGCCATCTCGGCCTGCGTCGCGGTCGGTCCGATCGCCGACGACCTGGTCGCCAAGATCGTCGAGCGCGCCGCCGCCATCAAGACCGGTGACGGCGCCAAGGGCTCGGACATGGGCCCACTCATCACCAAGGTGCACCGCGACAAGGTGGCGTCCTACATCGACGCGGGCGAGGCCGAAGGCGCCAAGGTCGTGCTCGACGGCCGCAATGTCACGGTCGAGGGTGCCGAGAACGGCTTCTGGCTGGGCCCGACCCTGCTCGACAACGTCACCCCCGAGATGAGCGTCTACACCGATGAGATCTTCGGCCCGGTGCTGTCGGTCGTCCGCGTCGAAACCTACGACGAGGCACTGGAACTGATCAACAACAACCCGTACGGCAACGGCACCGCGATCTTCACCAACGACGGTGGCGCGGCCCGGCGGTTCCAGAACGAGGTCGAGGTCGGCATGGTCGGCATCAACGTCCCCATCCCGGTTCCCATGGCGTTCTTCAGCTTCGGCGGCTGGAAGGCGTCGCTGTTCGGCGACACCCACGCCTACGGACCCGAGGGTGTGCAGTTCTTCACGCGCGCCAAGGCCGTCACCCAGCGCTGGGCCGACCCCAGCCACGGCGGCATCAACCTGGGCTTCCCTGAGAACAACTGATCACGCCACCCAGACAGAGGACCCGACATGACCCTCGCCGCAGACCACGTCCTGCCCGCAGGCCACACCATCGACTCGATGCGTGCCGAAGCCGAGCGTGCCTACGCGCTGGACCGCGCCCACGTCTTCCACTCCTGGTCGGCCCAGGCCGCGCTGAACCCCATGACCATCACCGCCGCCGAAGGCAGTTACTTCTGGGACGGTGACGGCAACCGGCTGCTCGACTTCTCCTCGCAGCTGGTCAACACCAACATCGGCCACCAACACCCGAAAGTTGTTGCGGCGATCCAGGAGCAGGCCGCCAAGCTGTGCACCATCGCGCCACAGCACGCCAACGCCGCACGTTCCGAGGCCGCCCGGCTGATCACCGAGCTGACCCCCGGCAACCTGAACCACGTGTTCTTCACCAACGGCGGCGCCGACGCCAACGAGCACGCCATCCGCATGGCGCGCCTGCACACCGGCAAGCACAAGGTGCTCGCCCGCTACCGCTCCTACCACGGTGGCACCGACCTGGCGATCAACCTGACCGGTGACCCGCGACGGTTCGCCAACGACCGCGGCGCGGCCGGCGTCGTCCACTTCAACGGACCGTTCCTGTACCGCTCGGTGTTCCACGCCGAGACCGAGGAGCAGGAATCGGCCCGCGCCCTCGACGAACTGCAGCGCGTCATCGAACTCGAAGGCGCGTCGACCATCGCGGCGATCATCCTGGAGTCCATCCCGGGCACCGCCGGCATCATGGTGCCGCCGCCCGGGTATATGGCCGGCGTCCGCGCGCTGTGCGACAAGTACGGCATCGTGATGATCGCCGACGAGGTCATGTCCGGCTTCGGCCGCTCCGGAAAGTGGTTCGCCATCAACCACTTCGATGTCGTCCCGGACCTGCTGACCTTCGCCAAGGGCGTCAACTCCGGCTACGTGCCGCTGGGTGGCGTCGCGATCAGCGACGCCATCGCCGCCACCTTCGCCGAGCGCGCCTACCCCGGTGGCCTGACCTACTCCGGCCACCCGTTGGCGACCGCGGCCGCGGTCGCGACGATCAACGCGATGCGCGAGGAGGGCATGGTCGAGAACGCTGCCCATCTGGGTGCCGACATCATCGGGCCGGCTCTGCGGGACTTCGCGCAGCGCCACCCCAGCGTCGGTGAGGTGCGCGGCGCGGGCGTGTTCTGGGCCGTCGAACTGGTGAAGGACCAGAAGACGCGGGAGCCGTTGGCGCCCTACGGTGGCAGCAGTGAGGCGATGAACGCCGTCGTCGCGTTCTGCAAGGAGAACGGGCTCATGCCGTTCACCAACTTCAACCGCATCCATGTGGTGCCGCCGTGCAACGCCGCCGATGACGACGTCCGTGCCGGGCTGGAGATTCTGGACCGCGCCCTCGACGTGGCGGACCGGTACGCAAAGTAGGGGTACTGTCGGCCGGTGCGGATAGCCCTGTTCGCGACGTGCCTGGCCGATGCCATGTTTCCGGCTGCCGCCATCGCCACGGTGCGGTTGCTGGAACGGCTCGGCCACCAGGTGGAGTTTCCCGCCGGGCAGACCTGCTGCGGGCAGATGCACGTCAACACCGGTTACCTGCGCGAGGCCGTGCCGCTGGTGCGCAACCATGTGGAGGCATTCGCCGGCTTCGACGCGATCGTGGCGCCGTCGGGGTCCTGCGTCGGGTCGGTGCGACATCAGCATGCGATGGTGGCGCGGCGCGCCGGTGACACCGGACTGGCGGCCCGCGCCGAATCGGTTGCGGCACACACCTTCGAGCTCTCCGAGTTCCTGGTGGACGTACTCGGCGTCGACGACGTCGGCGCCTACTACCCGCACCGCGTCACCTATCACCCGACGTGCCACTCGCTGCGGATGCTGGGCGTCGGTGACAAGCCGCTGCGACTACTGCGCAACGTCCGGGGCCTGACACTCGTCGAACTGCCCTCGGCCGAATCCTGTTGCGGCTTCGGTGGCACATTCGCCTTGAAGAACGCCGACGTGTCCACGGCGATGCTCGAAGACAAGATGGCGAACATCACGACGACGGGCGCCGCGGTGTGCACCGCCGGTGACGCATCGTGCCTCATGCACATCGGCGGAGGCCTGAGCCGGACCGGCAGTGGGGTCCGCACCGTGCACCTGGCCGAAATCCTGGCGGCCACATCGTGACCGCGGTGTTCCTCGGGCAGCCGGGTGTGGGGAATCTCCGTGGCGATCATAGTTTTCCGGCGGCGGCGCGGACAGCGCTGGCCGATGAGCAACTGCGACGCAATATCGGCCATGCCACCGGCACCATCCGCGCCAAACGCCTTGCCGCCATTGCCGAATGCCACGACTGGGAACAGCTGCGTGCGGCCGGCAGCGCGCTGAAACAGGATGTGCTGGCGCGGCTGCCCGAACTCCTGGAGGAACTGGAAGCCAACGTCACCGCGCGTGGCGGCACCGTGCACTGGGCCCGCGCCGGCGACGAAGCCAATCGTATTGTCGCCCAGCTCGTCCGGAACACCGGCAGCACCGAGGTCGTCAAGGTGAAGTCCATGGCGACGCAGGAGATCGGACTCAACGAATATCTCGAGGGCGCGGGCATCACGCCCATCGAGACCGACCTGGCCGAGCTGATCGTCCAACTCGGACACGACAAACCGAGTCACATCCTCGTCCCGGCGATCCACCGCAACCGGACCGAGATCCGGGACATCTTCGAACGCGAGATGCCCGGCGCGGGCGACCTCACCGACGAACCCCGGGTACTGGCGATGGCCGCCCGCGCGCATCTGCGTCGAAAGTTCCTGTCCGCCAAGGTCGCCGTCAGCGGCGCCAACTTCGGGGTCGCCGAGACCGGCACCCTGGCTGTCGTCGAATCCGAGGGCAACGGACGGATGTGCCTGACCCTGCCGGAAACCCTGATCACCGTCATGGGCATCGAGAAGGTCATCCCGCGCTTCACCGATCTCGAGGTGTTCATGCAGCTGCTGCCGCGGTCGTCGACCGCCGAGCGGATGAACCCGTACACCTCGATGTGGACCGGCGTGCACCCCGGGGACGGCCCGCAGCAGTTCCACCTGGTGCTGCTCGACAACGGCCGGACCCGGGCACTGGCCGACGAGGTGGGACGTGCTGCGCTGCACTGTATTCGGTGCAGCGCCTGCCTGAACGTCTGCCCCGTCTACGAACGCACCGGGGGGCACGCCTACGGCTCGGTGTACCCCGGGCCCATCGGCGCGATCCTCAGCCCCCTGCTGACCGGCACCACCGGCCACGACGATCCGAACGCGAGCCTGCCGTACGCGTCGTCATTGTGCGGCGCGTGTTTCGAGGCCTGCCCGGTCCGCATCGACATCCCGTCGATCCTGGTACATCTGCGTGCCGCGCAGGTGGATCAGGAACGAGGCGGGCTCCCGTCCGGACAGGATCTGGCGATGAAAACCGCGGGCTGGGCCATGGGGTCCGCGGCGCGGTTCAGGCTGGCGGAGAAGGCTCTCGGCGTGGGACGGCTGCTCGCCGGCAACGACCACCGCATCAGCAGGCTGCCCTGGCCGGCGTCGAAATGGACTGCGAGCCGCGATGTTCCGGCACCACCTGCGCAGACATTCCGGCAGTGGTGGGCCCGTAACCGGGGCGGCACGCAATGAGCGACGCACGGGCGGAGGTGCTGGGCCGGATCCGCGCGGCACTGGGACCGGACGTGCTCGCAGCGGTGCAGGTGCCACGTGACTACGACCGAGAACCGTTGTCCGGCAACGGTGACGTCGAACGATTCGCCGCGACGGTGGCCGACTACCGCGCGCAGGTCCACCGTGTCGGCGCGAGCGAGGTGGCCGCCACCATCGGCGCACTCATCGGAACCGGAACGGCCGTCATCCCCGCGGATCTGCCGCCCGACTGGGTCACCGGCGTCCACACCGTCGTCGACGACCCGCCTGTCGGCCTCGATGTGTTGGACACCGTCGATGCGGTGGTGACCGGCTGCGCTCTCGGGATCGCGGCGACCGGCACCATCGTGCTGGATGCCGGTGTGGCACAGGGCCGGCGCGCGCTGACGCTGGTGCCCGACCATCACCTCTGCGTCATCCGGGCCGGCCAGATCGTCGATACCGTGCCGCAGGCCTTCGCGGCGCTCGACCCGACCCGTCCACTGACCTTCATCTCCGGGCCGAGCGCGACGAGCGATATCGAACTGCAGCGCGTCGAAGGCGTACACGGGCCGCGCACGCTCGACGTCGTCATCGTCGGAGCAGGCCACTGATGACCGAGCCCGTAGCGACCCGGCCGAGCGCCCATTCGATCGCTGTCCGCTACACCGCCGGCTTCACGTCCGCCTACCTGCTGACCACTGCCGAGGTCGTCGCCACCGTCGTGGCGCTGTGCGCCGAAACGCACAGCGCGGCCAGCACATTGCTCAGCCGTGCGAACCTGGCTCCGCTGATCGCCATTGTCACGGTCGGCACGGTGATCGTCACGATCGGGAGTTACCGCGAGATCATCGGCATCGCCCGCTGGTATGCCGCCGGCGCCCTGCCCGATGACATCCAGCGGCGACGCGCCGTCACCGTTGTCCAGCGACAGGCGGCGCTCTCGGCTGTGGTGTGGACCATCGGCGGTGCCACCCTCATCACGACCAATCATCAGGCGATCCCGGCAACGCTGCTCGCCATGACGGCGATTTTCGGCGCCGTGTCGACGCTGAGCACCGGCATGTTGTTCACCCAGCGCGCATACCGGCCGCTGGCGGCCGCGGCCATGCAGGATCATCTCGGCCGGACCGTCACGCCGGGTGTGCTGGCGCGCCTGGTGATCATGTGGGTGATGAACAGCGCGCTGCCGAGCCTGTTCATCGCCGTGCTGATCGTCTGCCGGCACATGGGCTGGTTCATGCCCAAGTCGGCGTCGGTGGACATCCCCGTCGTCGTGGTGGCGGTGGTATCGATGGCGCTCGGGCTCCGGGCGCTCATCGTGGTGTCGCTGTCGATCTCCGATCCGGTGCGCGACGTGGTCGAAGCCATGGCCGAGGTGGAACGCGGCGTTATCGGGCGGACGGTACCCGTCTACGAGCAGTCCGAAATCGGGCGGCTGCAGAGCGGATTCAACCGCATGGTCGCCGGGCTGCTGGAACGCGACCGGCTGCGCGACCTGTTCGGCCGTCACGTCGGCCCCGACGTGGCGCGGCTGGCCCTGTCGTCGGACGAACCGGGCGGCGAGGTCCGCGACGTCGCGGTGTTGTTCATCGACCTGACCAGTTCCACCCAGATGGCCGAAACCATGGCGCCCGCAGACATCGCCGCGGTGCTGAACGACTTCTTCCGGATCGTGGTGGCCGCCGTCGATCAGCACGGTGGGCTGATCAACAAATTCCAGGGTGACGCCGCACTGGCGATCTACGGCGCTCCCCTGCGTTCGGACTCCGCGGCCACCGACGCCCTGGCGACGGCCCGCACGCTCGGCGTCGCGCTGCAGCAGCTCCCGGTGGTCGATTTCGGCATCGGGGTCACCGCGGGCAGCGTGTTCGCCGGCAACATCGGCGCCGAGAACCGCTATGAGTACACCGTGATCGGTGACCCGGTGAACGAAGCCGCTCGGCTGGCCGATGTCGCCAAGAAGGAGCCCCACCGGACCCTCGCCTCCGACGCCGCAATCAGCCTGTGCGACAACGCAGAACGCGGGCACTGGCGAAGCAGCGGCAGCCGGATGCTGCGCGGACGGTCGAGCCTCACGCACACCTCGGTACCGGTCGGGTAAGAATGGACCATTGTGACTGACATCGTGCCGTTTCAGATCGCCGTGCCCGACGCCGTGCTGGACGATCTGCGCCACCGCCTGACCAACACCCGCTGGCCGGAAGCCGAATGCGTCGACGACTGGAGCCAGGGCATCCCGCTGGGCTACGCGCGCGACCTGGCCGCCTACTGGGCGGACGGCTACGACTGGCGGGCCCGCGAGGCCGCGCTGAACCGGTTCGACCAGTACGTCACCGAAATCGACGGCCTGGATATCCATTTCATCCATCAGCGGTCACCGCACCCCGAGGCGCTGCCGCTGATCATCACGCACGGGTGGCCCGGGTCGATCGCGGAGTTCCAGAAGGTCATCGGGCCGCTGACCGATCCGACCGCGCACGGCGGACGGGCCGAAGACGCGTTTCACGTGGTGTGTCCGTCCCTGCCGGGCTACGGATTCTCGGGTAAGCCCGCGGCCAGCGGCTGGGGCGTCGAGCGGATCGCGCAGGCATGGGACGACCTGATGGTGCGACTCGGCTACCCCCGCTACGGCGCGCAAGGCGGCGACTGGGGCGGCGCGGTGACCACCCAGATCGGGCGAAACGTGGGTCATTGCATCGCGATTCACACCAACATGCCCATGGGCCGGCCCGCAGCCGGTACCACGGAGTTCACCGCCGAGGAACAGCACGCGCTGGCGGCGCTGAAGCGCTACCAGGACGTCGACTCCGGCTACGCCAAGCAACAGTCCACCCGGCCGCAGACGATCGGCTACGGCCTGGTCGACTCACCGGTGGCGCAGCTGGCGTGGATCGTGGAGAAGTTCTGGTCGTGGACCGACCACGACGGTGACGTCGAGAGCGCACTGAGTCGCGACGAGATGCTCGACGACGTGATGATCTACTGGGCCACCGCCACCGGGGCATCGTCGGCACGGCTGTACTGGGAGAGCTTCCGGGTGTTCGGCGGCGCGCGGCAGAAGGTCGAGCTGCCCACCGGCGTCGCGTCGTTCCCGAAGGAGATTCTGCGGGCACCGCGGTCCTGGTGCGAGAGCGGCTACAACATCACCCACTGGACGACGATGCCGCGCGGTGGCCACTTCGCGGCGTTCGAGCAACCCGAGTTGTTCGTCGACGACGTGCGCACCTTCTTCGCGACGGTGCGCTGACTCACGAAGCCCGCAGCCGCCGGTAGCCGCCGTAGATCACCAGTGCGACAACGAAATTCACGAAGTACGCGATGTCGGCGCCATGCCAGGCGACGGCGACGGGTCCTTGCAGCAGCGTGGTGTTCATGAACGGGATCGCGGCGCCGTAGGCCACGGCGAAAGCGGCGAGCGCGGCGATCGCATCGGCGCGCGGCGTGGTCTCCGCGGCCGGGTCGACGGTCAGCCGGCCGCGGCTGCGACGGCGCCAGTCGACGATCACGATGGCCGCGAAGGCCGGAATCCAGTAGCTGATCAGGAGCAGCACATTGGTGAATCGCGTTGCGGTGTCGCCGGTGTGGAGCCAGAGAATCAGACCGAACGCCAGCGCCGTCACCACCAATGAGGACACCGGCCGCCGCACGCGCACGCCCAGCGTCTGCAGCGCAAGGGAACCGCTGTAGTCGTTCATCACGCCCGAGCCGACCGACGCCAGCGCGATGACGGCCAGCGCGATGGCACCCAGGGCTCCCCCGCCCATCACCGACCGCACGCCCTCGGCGGTCTGGTCGGTGATGAGACTCCCCGCAGCGATGCCGATGGTCTCGACGAACACGTAGGCGGTGGCCAGTCCGGCGAAACTGAACCCGAACACCTTGCGCGGCGCGGAATCCGCCGGGAGGTAGCGGCTGAAATCGGCGGCATAGCTGGCCCAGGACACGGCCAGGCTCAGCGCGATCGTGACCGCCAGCACGAAGGCACCGGCGAGGTCGGCACCATGCGCGGTGGCCGGCGTGACGACCTGGTGTCCGGCAACGAGTTTGACCGCGAACACGACGAACGTCGCGAACAGCACCACCGTGAGAACGGCCTGCAGTCGATGGATCAGCTCGTAGCCGATGAACCCGACCGCGCCCTGCACGCCCAGCACGATCAGCACGGCCGCCCAGAACGGGATACCGAGCAGCACCGCCAGCGCCTCGCCGCCGAACAGACCGACCAGCGCGTCCCACGCCACCGACGAGAGCCATTGCAGGACAGCGGGTACCGCGATCAAGCCACCGAAAGCCATCCGCGCACCGGGCAATTGCGCGGTGCCGGTGCGAGGACCCAGCGTGGAGAGGTAGCCGACCACCAGTGACCCGAGCACCGTGCCGACCAGCATCGCCAGCATCGCCAGCCAGAATCCCAGACCCAGCGCACCGATCATCGCGCCGGTGAAGACGCACGTCATGTTGATCTGCGGCGCGAACCACACCGTGAACAGCCGGCCCGGTGTGCCGTACCGGCGATCGGCCGGAACCGGGGCGATGCCATGGGTTTCCACCGACATGTCCCCGGCCCGGCTGGGGGTGCGGCCGGTGAACGACGAGGCGGTGAGCGCGGTGGCCGGTGGCGTCATGCCCCTATTCGACCATGAGGGCCGGTTCCCGGTGGCCTGCCCCGGCCACGGGTCGCGCACCGCGGCGGGCGGCACCGACACCGGCCAGCACGACAAGTGCGATACCGGCGATGGCAGGCAGGCCCGGCACCTGATGCAGGATGAGCAGCCCGAGCATCATGGCGAAAGCCGGCTCGAGGCTCATGAGCGTGCCGAACGCTGCCGCGGTGAGGCGCTGCAGCGCCAGCATCTCCAGAGTGAACGGGATGGCCGGCAACAGGATGGCCAGGCCCAGGCCGGCCAACAGCAGGTGCGGCGTCAGATGGCCGATGACCGACGGCCCGGCCACCATGGTGACGACCAGCCCGGCGACCGGCATGGACACCGCGAGCCCCGTGATGCCGGTGACCTCGTCGCCCACGCGCTGGGTCAGCAGGATGTAGGCACCGAGGCAGACCGCCGAAGCCAGCGCGGCCAGTACCCCGACGGGGTCGACGGCGGCCGCCCACGGTTGCGTGAGCAACACGACGCCGGTGCCGGCCATCGCCGGGAACAGCAGCCGCCCGCGGCCGCGCCCCTTGGCCACTGCGACGGCAAGCGGCCCAAGGCATTCCAGGGCGCTGGCGGTGCCGAGCGGGATGCGCGAGACCGCCACCATGAACAGCAGGGTGAACCCGGCGGTGGTGATGCCGAGCAGGACGCACGACACGAACGCTGACCGCGTGAAGGACGCCGGCCGCGGCCGGACGAACAGCAGCATCAGCACGCCCGCCCACGCGAGGCGGAGCCACGCCACACCGGCCGGCCCGACACCGTCCATCAGCTTCACCGCGAGCGCCGCGCCCAGCTGCACCGACATCATCGACGCGACGGTCATGAGTGCGCCGTTTCGCGCCGCTGCGGTGGTCATGCGTGTATTGAACGGGAACCAGAATGTTCATGTCCACGTGATAATCGTGGACATATCGTTCGCAATTCATGAATGAAGCCGTTGTTGCAGCGACTGCAGCAACGGCCCCTTCGCGATCCGGATCAGAACCGAATCGATCAGAACGTCGGAACGAACGTGCCGTTCACCCAGACGCCCCAGTGGTTCCATCCGGCATCCCAGACCTGGGGATTACCCATCGACCACGCCGGTTCAGCCGGTTTCGGGGGTGCCCATGCCGGCGGCGCCGTCACGGTGGGCCCGGGAGGCGGCGTCATGCCGGCCGTGGCCATGCCTGTGCCGACACCTGCGGCGCCGGCGAACAGTGCACCGGCAACAGCAGTGGTGACAGCTGTTTTCTTCATCCTCATCGCGATCCTCCAATCAGATGATTGTGGGGTGTCCACCCCACGGATTGCTCGGACAGTTCTTGGTTACCGCATGCATCCCATCGCTAAACCTTCTGCAGCGCTTCAGACCTCGCGCCTGATCCGCTCCGGGAACCGGCTGTGGCCGAAGTCGATCTGGGCGCCGGGATTGCTGACCGCGGTGGTCAGGCCGGTGCCGATCGGTCCAGCGCTGTCGTACAAGGTGGTGGCACCGACCGCGATGCCGTGGGCCGCCCAGTGCGTCTCGGCCTCGACGCCGACCCAGTCGTCCTGCGGCAGCCGCGTCAACGCCACAGTGAGGTCGCCGTTGATGTAGCCGATGCCCGCGGTGCCCAGATTCGTGACCATGCTGGTGCCCTCGGCCGTCACCGCAGCACGGACGAACGGGGTGTTGACCTGCCCCTCGATGACGTCGATGGACCGGTTGACGTAACGCTTGCGGCCGGTGTTCTGATGCTCGGCGATGGTTCGCGTCCAGCCGACACCGTCACTGCTGATGTACGGCGCCAGGCCGTCGTCGATCACTGCGGGCGGCTCGAAATCGGTTGTGCCAAACCACTCCTCACCAGCGGGCGCCTCCGCGAGCCGATACTGCACCAGCGTGGCCCTGGCGACAGTGACGCCGTCTTGCACCACGTCACACTCGGAATTGCGCACCCGTCGCCCGTCCCGCACCAACTTCACCGCGGTCGTCGTCGGCACGCCACGCGCGGCGCGGAACAGGTCGACGGTGAGCCGGGCCGGCAGAAAGTCGGGCAATCCGAACGCGGCCTCCAGCGCGTGCGCGGCCAGCCCCACCACCGCCGGGCCGTTGAGGTGGTCTTCACCCCACAAGCTCTGGGCGAATCGGGTCGGCTGAACCCGATCGGCGTCGAGCGGGACGAAGTGCGCGGGGCGTGCGGTCATTTTCGGATCGTCGCACATTGGCTAAATATTCATAACTTCGGGCCGGAACACGCAGAATCGTGCAGATTCCCTGGACAATGATGAGATGGACACCCGCCGGCTGCGCCTCCTGCTGGCGCTGTCGCGCCTGGGGTCGATGCGAGCCGTCGCCGAGAACCTCGATCTCACGACGTCGACGGTGTCGCAACAGATCGCGGCGCTCGCCAAGGAAACCGGCACCCAACTGATCGAACCGGAAGGGCGCCGGGTCAGGCTGACACCGGCCGGACAGCGCCTCGCCGACCATGCGGTGACCATCCTCGCCGCCGTCGACGCGGCGCGCCTCGACCTCGATTCCGGCGCCGAACCCGTCGGCACCCTGCGGATCGGCGGCTTCGCCACCGGCATCCGCGTCTCGCTGCTGCCGATCCTGGCGGAATTGACCCGGGAACACCCCGGAATCGATGTTGCGATAAGCGAATACGAGCCCATCGAGGCGTTCGCGTTGCTCACCGACGACGACCTGGACCTGGCCCTGACCTACGACTACAACCTGGCTCCGGCCTCCCCCAGCCCGCTCCTCGAAGGCTTTGCCCTGTGGTCGATTCCATGGGGGCTGGGCCTGCCGGCCGATGAGGCGAACGGACCCGCCGAACTGTCCGAGTACGCGGACCGAACCTGGATCGTCAACTCGCGCAACACCGCCGACGAGGATGCCGTCCGCACACTGGGTGCGCTCAGCGGATTCACCCCGCGCATCGCCCATCAGATCGACAGCCTGGAACTGGTCGAGGACCTGATCGTCGCCGGGTACGGCGTCGGGCTGCTGCCGCTGGAACGGCCCACCAGCGCGGGCATCAAGGTCGTCCCGCTGGCCGGGCCGACGGTGATCCACACCGCCTACGCCGTCACCCGCAAGGGCCGCACCAACTGGCCACCGCTGCGGGCGGTGCTCGACCGGCTGCGCCCGGGCGACGGGCCCGTGCCGCTGCCGACGTGGCCCCGGACAGAGGCCGTCGGCACCGGATGACACTGACCGAGATCTGGGAGGCTACCGGCGTGAAACTGCTCAGGGCGGCACTGGTCGCAACGCTCTTGACCGGGACCGCACTGCCCACCGCCCGTGCCGAATGCACCGGCGCCTGCGATGCGCAGCAACGCGTCGCGGCGGCGGACGCCTATCTGGCGACCCGGCCTGGCACCGTCGGATACGTGCTTCGCGACCGCAAAACCGGTGCGGTGTACCGCAATTCGCATGCCGGGGACATGGTCTGGACGGCCTCGACCATCAAGCTCGGCATGGTGGTGGACCTGTTCGCCCGGCAGAGCGCCGGGCTGCTGCGGCTCACCGACAACGACATCGCCCTGATGGGCAAGATGCTGCACACCTCGGACAACGACGCCGCCGACACCCTGTGGACCCGGTACGGCGGGCCCGACCACACCATCTTCAACAACGACTTCCCCCATTTCGGCATGACCCGGGTGCAACCACAGCGCGGATTCGGAGACATGTTCCCGTACTGGGGCTTTCAGAAGTCGACCACCGACGATCTGGACCAGATGGTCAACTACATGCTGACCAAGCTACGGCCCAACGAGACCGCCTGGATCGTGAACGCCATGCAGCACGTCGACCCCATTCAGCAGTGGGGTGTCTGGGGCGCCGGCCCGGGCATGGCGCCCGGCAACAAGGACGGCTGGTCCGACGAGCAGGGCGGCTGGGTGACCAACACCGTCGGATTCGCCGGGCCCGGACAACGTTTCACGCTCGCCGTCATGAACGCGTTGAACGGCGCCGGCGGCAATGCGGACGGCCAGGCCACCACTACGCGGCTAAGCCAGATATTGCTGGCCGATCGGCAGTAAATTGACGCCATGACCTACGGCGAGAACTACCCCACCCCAGGCGCTTACGGCGCACCCACGCCGGTGCATCCCGGTGACCTGCTGCCCCGATTCTTCGCGCGGTTCATCGACGGACTGATCGTCGGAGTCCTGGCCTTCTTCGGCGCCTTCTCCATCGGCTCGATGTCCGACGTCATGGTGACCGGCCTGTTCTCCGGACTGGGCACTTTCCTGTACTTCGTGCTGTTCGAGGTCCTGGCCGGGGCGACGCCCGGCAAGATGCTGCTGGGCCTCAGCGTCCGCGGACCCCACGGCGTGGCGAAGCCCGACTTCAAGCAGTCGGCCATCCGCAACTCGTTCACCCTGCTGCCCATCATCCCGTGGGTCGGCGGGCTGCTGGCGTTCATCGCATACATCTTCATCGCCGTCACGATCAACTCCAGCCCCTGCAAACAGGGCCGGCACGACGAACTCGCCGGCGGCACCCAGGTGGTCAAGAAGTAGGCCCTAGCCGTGGACCAGTGAAAAGCCTTCCCAGGCCTGACGCTGCTCGGCGCGCGGATCGAACTCGACGCGGGTCTTGCGGTCGAACACCAGCACGGCGCGGTCGGCTGCGTCGTACTGCGGCCAGCCCTCCCCGGGGACGCCCGTCCTCGCGAACGCCCGCCACCGGTTCTGGACGTCATTGCTGATCCGCAGCGCCGACTTGCGGTCCATGGCGGCGGTCAGCACCGAACCCAGCGGGGTCCGGTACACGTCGAACACCGCGAGCAGTTCGGTGGCGTGCGTGGCACCGAGGCCAGTCCAATGCAGCGCCGGCGGCGCGTAGTCGTACCGGTAGGCGTACGTGGGCGCGTGGCGCATGTGCGCCCCGGCGATCTCCCACGACGCGGTGCCGAAAGCGAAGTCGCCGCCGAGCTTGATACAGGCGTCGGCAGACCGCGGATAGCCCGGATACGCCCCGGTGATCCGGGCGCGCCGTTCCGCCGGGAGGTGAGCGAGGATGCGCTCGATCATGGCCTCATTGGTGGGCAGCAGCTGCATGAACTTGGTGAACAGCCGGCCCTCGTCGGCATTGCTACCAACGATCAGCGGCACGTGGTGGGCCCGCCCCTCGCGCATCGCGACCATCGGGTCTTCGGGCAGGAACTCGGTTCCGCAGGCCGGCCCCGCCGGGAAGGCACCCGGCATGTCGGTCACCGCACCGCGGATGACGCGGTCCAGCGCGGCCATCAGCTCAGCCGGTCGCGCCGACATCAGCGCGGCGGCACCGTCCCGCTCACCGGCTCCCAGCGCTTCGGCGAACTGCTTCGCGAACTGGGCGGCCGCGTCGGGTGAACGCACCATGCCGCTTGCGGGGCTCTCGGCAATGGCCTGGTGGAAAAGGCCTTTCGCCTGCGGCACGGCGAGCAGCGTCGCCACGGCGTGCGCGCCTGCACTCTCCCCGAAAATGGTCACGTTGTCCGGATCGCCGCCGAACACGGCGATGTTGGTCCGCACCCACTTCAGCGCCGCCACCAGGTCACGCAAGAACAGGTTGTCGTCCAGCCGGTGCTCCGCCGTGGCCAGGGTGGACACATCGAAGCAGCCGAGCGCGCCCAGCCGGTAGTTGGCCGACACGAAGATGCAGCCGCGCCGCGCCAGCGCGGCACCGTCGTAGATCGGGGTGGCGGAACTGCCGAGGATGTACCCGCCACCGTGGATGAAGAACATCACGGGCAGCGGCTCACCGGTGGGCTGTTCGGGCGTCACCACGTTCAGCGTCAGACAGTCCTCGCCCATCGGCTGGTACTTGCCCACGCTCAGCATCGTGTACTTGCGCTCCTGGGGCGCGCAGTAGGTGAAGCCATGGCAGTAGCGCACGCCGCGCCAGGGCTGCACGGGTTGCGGGGCCCGGTAGCGCCACGGGCCCACCGGGGGCCGCGCGTAGGGCACAGAACGCCAGCGGTGCACGCCGTCGCGGGTGAACCCCTCGATGGTTCCGCTGTCGATAGTCACGCGGACGGTACGTTCGTGCATAAATGGACACTATCGAAAATCTGTAATCCTCGGGGTGCCTGAACCGCGTGTTGGCGTGGTGCCGGTTACCCTGGCGGGCATGCGACTTCCGGTGGCCCTCGCGGCATGTGCCCTGGTTGCTGGTTGTGCCGCCAATTCGGACCAGCACGGACAGCCCGGCGTGGCGATCTCCGAGCCGTCTCTGTCGGCCACCGCACCGGCGAGTCGTCCCCCGGCCCCGGCGCCGAAGGCCGCGCCCACGACGCCGCCGCCCGCGGGCGCGCCGGTCGCCGACGTGATCGCCTGGGTCGAGGCCGGCACCCCGGCCGACCCGGCCGGCTTCCACACCGCGACACGCGACGGCACGCCGACCGATCTGGGCACCGACATCGCGTTCACCACGGCGTCGGGCGCCAACTGCATCACCGACAAGAGCTTCAACGGTGCACTGGCGTGCCTGATGCACCTGACGTCCCCACCGCCGCAACCGGCCGACACCTACGGCCACTGGGTCGGCGGCTGGGTCGATTTCGAAGGTCCCACCGCGGAAGTCGGTTCGGTACACGGGGATCCAGGGCGTTTCAACGCCGGCACCGGACCCAAACTGAAGGACGGACAGAGCCTGCGGTTCGGCGACTATCAATGCCGCGCCGACGCCACCGGGCCGGTCTGCGTGAATTACGCGCGCCGCACCGCGGTCCGGTTCAGCAACGCCGGCATCCAGACCTTCGGTTGCCTGACGCCGGTGCTGCCGGCGCCCGAAGGCGTCGGGCTGAAGTTCGCCTGCACGACAGCCTGAGCATCAATTCGCCGCCGCGACAGTCGCTTTCGGTTCGTGGACGGTCGGCCCCGGCGCGGCTTCGTAGAGCGCTTCGATCTCCGCGGCGTACTTCTCGACGATGGGGCGCCGTTTGAGCTTCATGGTCAGCGTGATCACGTCTCCGGCGGTGCGCAGTGCGACGGCGTCCGGATCGAGCGCCGCTGTCAGCTGGAACGCTTCACACAAAGTGGTCGGACGCTGCGCTTCAGACATTCCGGTGTCCCTCCTCGCTGGGCCTCATGATCGAAGCACATCGCCGGCGCTTCATGGCACCGAGGCGCGAAATCCACAGCGCGCTAAACATTTTGGGTAGAACGTTCAGCGCAACTGGAGGCGTATGGTCGGAACGATGGGAATAGCTGTCACGTCACTGACGCCCGTGGAACGGACCGCCCTGCTCACCGTGTACGCGCGGGCCCTGGACAGCCGCAAGCCCCGCTCGATTCTTCGCGATACCTGGGCGGACTCGGCGGTGCCGGCCATCGACTACGACTTTGCCGCGCTGGGAGTCCAGACCAGCGTGGTCTGCCAGACCGCGCTGCGCGCCAAGATGCTCGACGATCGCGTATCTGCATTCACCGCAGCACACACCGATGCGGTCGTCGTCGATCTGGGCGGAGGACTCGACAGCGGCTTCTATCGGGTGGCCCCGCCGCCGACGGTCGACTGGTACACCGTGGACCTCGCCGGCGTTTCGGCGCTGCGTGAGCAGCTGTTGCCGGCGAATCCGCAGTCGCACACAGTGGTGGCATCGGTGGCCGAAACAGACTGGGCCGCAGGCATTCCTGCGGATCGTCCCGCCATGCTCGTGGCTGACGGGTTGTTCGCATTCCTGACCGAGCCCGTCATCGCCGGCGTGTTCCGCAGCGTCACCGAACACTTCCGCCGCGGCGAGCTGGCGTTCAACGACTACGGACAGTTCGGACCGATCAGCCTGGCGGCCTTCAAGTACCTGCCGCAGCAGATGTTCAAAGACGTTGGCAGCCAACTGGGTTATGCGGGTTTCACAGATGCCCGGCACCCCTTGAGTTGGAATCCCCGCATGCAGCTCGTCGAAGAGACCAGCCTGGCCCATCAGCCCGAGGTCGACCTGTTTCCCTGGGCGCTGCGGGTCGCCACCCGGCTGACGGGGCGCACCCGCGCGGGCGCACGGAAAGCGCGGATCCTGCGCTACCGCTTCTGAACTGAGACCACCCGGACTACCCGCCGAGGCAGCCCGGGCCCAGCAGCGCCTTCAAGTCACCCATCAACGCCGACGACGGTGTCACCCGCAGTGTCTGGTCCAGTTCCAGGGTGGTGATGCGGTCTCCACTGATGAGCCGCAGATGCACCTGGGAGGTGCCCGGGTGGTGGGCCAGCACCTGCTTGAGCGCACTGACCTTCTCCGGGGTGCACTGCCGCGTCGGCAGGCTCACCGCGAGCGGACGGTCGGCCTGCGCATTCGAAAAGTCAGGCACCACAAGGTCACTGGCGAAGATCGAGACCCGCTCGTCCTCGACCCGGGCCTTGCCGCTCACCAGCACGATGGCGTCGTCCATGATGTCGGCACCGAACACGGCATAGGTCTTCGGGAAGAAGTTCACCGTCACCGAACCGTTGAGATCTTCCAATTGCGCTGACGCCCAGGGCAATCCCTGCTTGTTGACGCGCCGGACCACACCCGCCAGGATGCCGCCGATGCGGACCTGGCTGTCGTTGGCGACAGCGCCTTCGAGGATGGCCGGAATCTGGGTGTCCACCTGCGCGTTGAGCAGGTGCGCGACACCGTTGAGCGGATGGCCGGAAACGTACAGGCCCAGCATCTCTCGCTCCAGGGCGAGCTTGTGCTTGTCGTCCCACTCGTTGTCGGGCACCTTGATGGTGAAGGCCGCATCCCCGGCATCCCCGGCGTCACCGCCGCCGAACAGGTCGAACTGGCCCATGGCTTCGGCCTTCTTGGTGCCGAGCACCGAGTCGACCGCGTCGGCGTGTACCAGGAACAGACCCTTGCGGGCGTGGCCCAGCGAGTCGAAAGCGCCTGCCTTGACCAGGGATTCAGTGACCCGCTTGTTGCAGGCCGTGATGTCGATCTTGCTGAGGTAGTCGGAGAAATCGGTGTATTTCCCCTTGTCGGTGCGGGCCGCGATGATGGACTGCACCACGTTGGCGCCGACGTTGCGCACACCGCCCAGCCCGTAGCGGATGTCCTTGCCGACCGAGGCGAAGTTGTGCACCGATTCGTTGACATCCGGTGGCAGCACGGTGATGCCCAGGCGGCGGCAATCCGCCAGGTAAATCGCGGCCTTGTCCTTGTCGTCACCGACCGAGGTCAGCAGACCTGCCATGTACTCGGCCGGATAGTTGGCCTTGAGGTAGGCGGTCCAGAACGACACCAGACCGTATCCGGCGGCGTGCGACTTGTTGAACGCGTAGCCGGCGAACGGCAGCACCGTGTCCCACAGCGCAGTGATGGCCGCCTGCGAGAAGCCGTTCTGCTTCATGCCGTCGGCAAACCCGCCGTAGGCCTCGTCGAGGATTTCCTTCTTCTTCTTACCCATCGCGCGACGCAGCAGGTCTGCTTGGCCGAGCGAGTAGCCCGCGACCTTCTGTGCGATGTGCATGATCTGTTCTTGGTAAACGATCAGACCGTAAGTCTCGGAAAGGATGTCACGCAGCGGCTCTTCGAGCTCCGGGTGGATGGGCGTGATCTCCTGCAGCCCGTTCTTGCGCTTCGCGTAGTCGGTGTGCGCGTCCACACCCATCGGACCCGGCCGGTACAGCGCCAGGACGGCCACGATGTCCTCGAAGCCCGTCGGTCGCATCAGTTTCAGCAGATCGCGCATCGCGGATCCGTCGAGCTGGAACACGCCGAGCGTGTCGCCGCGCGCCAGCAGCTCGTAGGTTTTCGGGTCGTCCAGGCTCAGGTGGTCGAGGTCCAGATCGATGCCCCGGTTGGCCTTGATGTTCTCCAGCGCGTCACCGATGACGGTGAGGTTGCGCAGGCCCAGGAAGTCCATCTTCAGCAGGCCGATGGCCTCACACGACGGGTAGTCCCAGCCGGTGATGATGGCGCCGTCCTGGGCGCGCTTCCACATCGGGATGGCGTCGATGAGCGGTTCGGAGCTCATGATCACCGCGCAGGCGTGCACACCCGCGTTGCGGACCAGCCCCTCCAGCCCGCGGGCGGTCTCGTAGATGGTGCGCACGTCGGGGTCGGTGTCGATCAACGCGCGGACCTCGGCGGCTTCCTTGTACCGCTCGTGGTTGGGGTCGGTGATCCCCGCCACCGAGATGTCCTTGGCCATGATGGGCGGCGGCAGCGCCTTGGTGATGCGATCGGCGATGGCGAAGCCCGGCTGCCCGTAATGGACTCGAGCCGAATCCTTCAGTGCCGCTTTGGTTTTGATGGTACCGAAGGTGATGACCTGGGCGACGCGGTCACTGCCCCACTTCTCGCTCGCGTAGCGCACCATCTCGCCGCGCCGGCGGTCGTCGAAGTCGATGTCGATATCGGGCATCGACACGCGCTCGGGGTTGAGGAACCGCTCGAACAGCAGACCGTGCGGGATCGGGTCGATGTTGGTGATGCCCATCGCCCACGCCACCAGCGAACCTGCGGCCGAACCTCGGCCGGGGCCCACCCAGATTCCCACCTCGCGCGCGTGGCTGATGAGGTCACCGACGACGAGAAAGTATGCCGGGAAGCCCATCTGCACGATGACGCTGATCTCGTATTCGGCGCGGTCGAGATACTCCTGGGGCGGGCCGCCCGGGAAGCGCCGGTCCAGGCCACGCAGCACCTCTTTGCGCAGCCACGTGGCCTGCGTCTCGCCCTCGGGCACCGGGAAGATCGGCATCCGGTCGTGGAACTTCCAGACATCGGCGTAGGACTCGACGCGCTCGGCGATCAGCAAGGTCGAATCACAGGCACCGGGTACCTGGTGATCCCACATGGCCCGCATGTCCTCGGCCGACTTGAGGTAGTAGCCGTCACCGTCGAACTTGAACCGCGTCGGATCGGACAGCGTCTTGCCGGTCTGGATACACAGCAGCGCCTCGTGGTTGTGCGAGGCCTCGCGGGTGACGTAGTGGCAGTCGTTGGTGGCGAGCGGCGGGATGCCCAGCTTCTTGCCGATGTCCAGCAGGCCCTCGCGAACCCGGCGCTCGATCTCGATGCCGTGGTCCATCAGCTCGAGAAAGAAGTTCTCCTTGCCGAAGATCTCCTGCCACTTCGCGGCGGCCTCGACGGCCTCTTTCTCGTGACCGAGCCGGAGCCGGGTCTGCACCTCACCCGACGGGCAGCCGGTCGTGGCGATGATGCCCGCGGAATGCTCGGCGATGATCTCCGCGTCCATGCGGGACCACTTGCCGAGCTGCCCCTCGAACGACGCCAGCGACGACAGCTTGAACAGGTTGCGCAGCCCGGTCGCGTTCTCCGCGACCATCGTCATGTGGGTGTACGAGCCACTACCCGAGACGTCGTCGCTCTTCTGGCTCGGATCGCCCCAGGTGATGCGCTTGGTGTTGAAGCGCGACGCGGGCGCGATGTACGCCTCGATGCCGATGATCGGCTTGATGCCCTCTTTGGTGGCGGTGTTGTAGAACTCGCTGGCGCCGAACATGTTTCCGTGGTCGGTCATGCCGATTGCCGGCATACCCAACCGGATGGCTTCCTGCACCATCGGCTTGACCTTCGCGGCACCGTCCAGCATCGAGTACTCGGTGTGATTGTGGAGGTGCACGAACTGGCTCATAGGGCTGCCAGTCTAAAACGGGCCACCGACACCTCTCGGCGTGTCGGGCGCTGTGTCGTCGGCGGGACTACGACGAAGCCGCGACGGCTGTTGCCCCGGGACCCACCAGCAACCCCTTGTGCAACACCTGTTGCAGTTGCTTAGTTACCGCTTCGACGCGATCCCGGTCGGCCACGAGCCCGGCATAGAAGCCGAGCCCCCACACCATGGTGTAGAGCAGGTCCGCCACAGGGGCCACAGCCGTCTCGGCAGGCAACTCACCGCGCGCCACGGCGTCGCGCACGGCCTGGTCCATGAATTTGCGGACGGCCGCCTTGGCGTCCCTGCGCGGGGCCGGCAACCGGTCGGCCTCCAGATAGGAGCTGACCAGCAGCGCCACACTGCCCGGTTCATGGACACCAGCGTTGCGGAATTCGGTGACTAGTACCGAAATCTGTTCTGGCAGAGTGGATTCCGCTCCCGCTCGGGCGATGCAGAGGTCGATCGTCGTGGCGATCTCATTCAGCAGACAGTGGTAGATGTCCTCACGCGTCTGGAAGTGGTAATGCAGCGTGGGACGGCTCAACTCGGCGATCTCGGCGATGGCCTGGATGGTGGTGGCGTGGTAGCCACGGACTGCGATCACCTCGCGTGCGGCGTCCAGGATGCGCGCCCGCGTCTGCGCCGAATCGGTGCCGGCCGGGCGGCCCCGACGGCGTGTCGCCTTCACTGGGAGAACATCGAGATGCACCATGCCACGTCCTCGCACAGAAAGGGATATTTACGAATTCAGCAAACTCTAAGACATAGCTGATACGTGGTCAACCGCAACCTCGACAACGGCGGGTCGACTTGCCTCGCGACAACCCTGGGCAAGGTCCATTCAGTCCGGTGACCACCACAGACGGCGTCATGCCCGGCGGTCGATCGGCGGCGCGTTCCGCGGTGGCGACGAGCACCGCAATTCATTTGCCCGAAAATTTGTCGCCGACGTAGAGATCCGGCAACCGAATCGGGGTCTCGATGGGGCCCTCGCCGAGCGCCACATAGTGATGATGTCCACATCACGGCGTGCGCTGTGCGAATTGAATGCGCTGCGGCTCTCTGTATCGTATGACTCCGTGATCGAGCTCATCAACGTCGCCAAGACTTTTGGCGGGTCTGTTCCCGCACTCCGCGACGTGAGCTTTTCCGTCCCCACCGGCTCTGTGTGTGCGTTGCTGGGACACAACGGCGCCGGCAAGACGACGACCGTCAAGATCCTCTCCACCTTGCTCAAGCCGACCTCGGGCCAGGCGATCGTCGCCGGCTACGACGTGGCAAAGGAACCGGCGAAGGTGCGTCAGTCCATCGGCGTCACCGGACAGGATGCCGCCCTGGACCTCCGGCTGACCGGACGGGAGAACCTCGTCCTGTTCGGGCGCCTGCGGGGCCTGCGGCGCGGCGAGGCCCGCAGCCGGGCCGACGAACTGATCACCCAATTCGACATGGGGCACGCCGCGGACCGCCAGGTGAGCGGGTATTCCGGCGGCATGCGCCGCCGCATCGACATCGCGGTGTCCCTCGTGGTCCCACCGAAGGTGCTGTTCCTCGACGAGCCGACCACCGGGCTGGACCCGCGCAGCCGCCGCGACGTCTGGAATCTGGTGTCCTCGATGAAGTCCCAGGGCATCACCGTCCTGCTGACGACGCAGTACCTGGAAGAAGCCGACATCCTCAGCGATTCCATCGTCATCCTCAACGGCGGACAGATCGTCGCCCGCGGGACCGCCGACGAGCTCAAGCGCCAGACGGGCTCGAGCTACTGCGAGATGACCCCGCTCAACCCGGACGACCTGCCGCGCATCGCCACGGCCCTGGCCGACTTCGACGAGATCGAGGTCGACACCGACGCGACGACGGTGTCGGTACCGGCGCCGGGCGGCGTCGCGACCCTCACCGAGGTGTTCCGCCGCATGGACGAGATCGGCGTCGAGCTCATCGACATCTCGCTGCGCCGCCCCTCACTCGACGAGGTGTTCCTGCACCTCACCACCCCGGTCAAGTCGAAGTGACGGCATTCGGACTCCTGACGGCCCGCATCCTGCGCAAGGGCTGGCTGGACCTCGTCTTCGCCGTGCTCGTGCCGGTTTCCACGCTGATCGGCCTCACCTTCATGCTCGGTGACGTCATCGCCACCGGCGACATGAGCTACGTGCAGTACATCCTGCCGGCGGTCGTCGTGCAGGCGATGCTGTTCGGCGCGCTCACCACCACCGACCGGGCCGCCGGCGAGAAGGCCAGCGGACTCGGCGCCCGCATGCGCACGCTCCCCATCTCCCCCTATGCGCCATTCCTGGCCCGCATGGCCTACTGCCTGATCCGCGGACTACTGGCTTTGGTCGCGTCGGTGCTCGCCGCGTACCTGTTCGGGTTCCGGCTGACCACAGGTTTCGGCTACGCGGCCGCCTTCATCGTGCTGGCGCTGACCCTGACCCTGGCCGTGTCCTTCGGCGCCGACGCCACCGGCTCCAAGGCCGGACGTGCCGAGGTGGCCAGCCAGCTGCTGCTGATCCCCCAGCTCTTCCTGGTGATGCTGTCGACCGGGCTCGCGCCCGTCGAGGCGTTTCCCACATGGCTGCATTCTTTCGTGCGCTACCAACCGGTTTCGCTGATCACCGACGCGCTGCGCGGATTCACCAGCGGCCACATCGACACGGGCATCCTCGGCGCCAGCATCGCGTGGACCGTCGGGCTGCTGGTCGTCTTCGGCGCGGTTGCGGTTCGACTTCAGGAGCGCTCATCGTGAATCCGACCAAACAGCACCAACATTCGCGCCTCACCGAGAGCTGGATATTCGCGAGCCGGCTGTTCATCCAGTGGCGCCGGTACCCGATGGTGCCCGTGCAGGCCCTGGTGTTCCCGACCCTGCTGCTGCTCATCTACGGCATCCTGGTCGGCAAGTCGATGGTTCGCCTCACCGGCAACAGCGGACTGGACGTCCTGATCCCGGTGTGCACGCTGGCCGGTGCCATGTCGGGCGCCATCGGCGCCGGTCTGGCCGTCCCCCACGACCGCGACAGCGGTCTGCTGACCCGGCTGTGGATCATGCCGGTCCGGCGGACGTCGCCCCTGACGGGCGCGCTGCTGGCCGAGGCGCTGCGCACCTTCGCGGCGTCGGCGTTCGTGGTGGCGGCCGGTTACCTGATGGGCTTCCGGTTCTCGGGCAGCTGGATCGCGCTGCTGGTCTATCTGTTGATCCCCGTCGCCATCGTGGTGGTGTTCGCCACCATCGTGATCACGCTGGCCCTGCGACCCCAGGGCCGGATGATCCTCACGTGGACCAACACGGCGTGCATGGGCCTGGCATTCGCGACATTGATTCCGCCCGCGAAGATTCCGGCCGCGTTGCGCCCGATTGCCGACTACCAGCCGATCGCCCCCGCGGCGGCGGCCATGCGGGCGCTGTCCAACGGCGGCGCGTTCTGGCAGCCCCTCGCCGTGGCCGCGCTGTGGCTCGTGGTGCTCGCGGTCGTCGTCGTCCCGATGGCGGTGCGGTCGTACCGCGCGGCAGTCGAAGGCGGCAAGGTCGAGGGCTGAGCCCATCGAACTCGGCTCAGGCCGAGTCGGAGTCCCGGGACACGTCGAAGTGCACCGGCATCTCGAACTCCTTGCGCTTGAGCTGTGCGGCGAAATAGCCGTACTGGAAAGCGATTCCGAGGATCGCGGTGGCCGCCAGCTCCGACACCGGACGGCGCAGCTCGGCACGCATCGTCGTCCACGCCTCTGCCGGTGAGACCCGCGCCGGCGCATGCGTGCCCTTGCTGGCCGAATCATTGCGGTGCGCCCAGCGGATGTACGCGTTGCTGTTGCCGTAACGCTTCCACTGACTGGCCAGATCGCGGATCGCAGTCCGCGGCTCCCACTCCATCAGCACCCGGGTGTCGGTGGCGATGGTGCCGAGCGACTGGTCCTGGATCCGCCAGCAGATGTCGAGGTCGCCGCCGCCGCGCATCGCCCGGAACCCGTCCACCTTCTCGAAGGCGATGCGGTCGATACCGAGATTGCACGTCGGGTAGTAGTCGGGCCGCGGCGGCACCATCCCGACGACGGCTTTCATCGCCCCGCCGCCGCGCGGCAACATGAACGGCTGCATCTTGGCAGCCATCCGGGCGGCCACGGTCGGCCCCGACAGCGTGCGAACGTTGGTGCAGGACAACGCGACTCCCGGTCGCGCCTGCATGGCCCGGTGCGCGTCGAGCAGACCCGGCAGCGGGCGGCAGCGCCCGTCGATGAAGAGCAGGATGTCGGCGTCCGACCGGCTCGCGGCCACCTGCCGCGCGTAGTACGGGCCCCGGCTGTTCGTCAGCGTCACGACGCGCGCGCCCAGCGAACGCGCGACCGCCGCCGTGTCGTCGACCGACGCGTCGTCGACGACCGTGACCCGGTCACCGTCGGACAACTGGTCGAGCAACGGCCGCAGCAGGTTCGGAAGGTGATCGGCCATGTCGCGGACCGGAATGATCACGTCGATCGTCTGACCCGTCATGGATCAATCTCCTCTACTAGACGTGCAGTCCGCCACGACCGAGCGAGTACACCTGCCACCCCGCACGCGACCAGCTCTCGCGGTCGATGACGTTCCGGGTATCCAGCAGGCGTGGCTCCTTCACCACCGAGCGGAACGCCTCGGGATCGATGTTGGTGTACTCGTCCCACTCCGTCGCCAGCACGATCAGATCCGCGTTGCGGCAGGCATCCTCGGCACTGTCGAAGTAGCCCAGCGTCGGGAACCGGGCCTTGGCGTTTTCGATCGCCTTCGGATCGTGGACGCGGACGTCAGCGCCCTTCAGGTGCATCGCGGCCGCCACGTTCAGCGCCGGCGAGTCGCGCACGTCGTCGCTGTTGGGCTTGAACGCGGCGCCCAGGACGGCAATGCTCTGGCCGAGGAATTCCCCGCCGACGACCGCACGCGCGACCGACACGGCCTTCTCCCGGCGACGCAGGTTGATCTTGTCGACCTCGTGCAGGAACCGCAGCGCGTCCGAGGCGCCCAGCTCACCGGCCCTGGCGCTGAATGCCCGGATGTCCTTGGGCAGGCAGCCACCGCCGAAACCCAGGCCCGCGTTCAGGAAGCGCTTGCCGATGCGGTCGTCGTACCCGAGCGCGCGGCTGAGCACCGTCACGTCGGCGTCGACGATCTCGCAGACCTCGGCCATGGCGTTGATGAACGAAATCTTGGTCGCGAGAAAAGCATTGGCCGCGACCTTCACCAGTTCCGACGTCGGCAGGTCCGCCGTCAGATAAGGCGTGCCGCCGTCGAGCAGGGCGCCGTACACCTCTTGCAGCGTCTTCTCGGCGTACTCGGAGGTGACCCCGAACACCAGACGGTCCGGCTGCAACGTGTCCTCGATGGCCTTGCCCTCCCGGAGGAACTCCGGGTTCCACGCGACCTCGAGGCCCGACGACGTCTTGGCGACCTCCGCGGCCAGGCGCTGGGCCGTGCCGACCGGGACGGTGGACTTTCCGACGATCAGCCCGTCACAGTCCGCGTTGGCGACGACCGCGCGGAAGGCGCTGTCGACGTACGCGATGTTGGCGGCGTCCGAACCGGCCAGCTGCGGGGTGCCGACGCAGACGAAGTGCACTGCGGCGCCGGACACCGCTTCCTGTGCGGACTGGGTGAACCGCAGCCGTCCGGTGGCCAGCACCGCGGCGAGCAGCTCGTCGAACCCGGGCTCGTAGAACGGCGACGTCCCAGCCGACAAGGCGGCGATCTTCGACGCGTCGGTGTCGTACGCGACGACCTCGTGCCCGATATGCGCCATGCAAGCGGCGTGAACGGCACCCAGGTAGCCCGTTCCAATCACGCTCAATCTCATATAGCCGAACTCCACGTCGTCGCAGTTACTTTCCGGCCACCCGAGGGGTCGCCGGTCGATCATTTCAGCGCGCTCCACGCACGGTCGGGACGCACGGACCCGGGATTTATTCGAGAGCAGCAGCCGTCGCAGCTAAGTACACCACACTGCGCCGCCGGGGCTTCGGTGAGACGCCGCGAACTGAGGTTCGGCCAATCCCGATGGCGGCCCACGCGGCTGCCGGCGTTGCGGCCGGCGCCAGGGCCCGGAATCCGGGCATGCGACAGCACCGTTTGCTCGATCGGCGCCGAGGGGCGTGTATCCGGCCGCCCCGACGTTGCTGTGACAGTGCCGCGAATGCGATTGCGCCGATTGGCGTACCGAAATGCACGATATTCAGCGGTACTGGATTGCCGGCCGGCGACATATCTGTCAATTGACTGAACGTGACGTTATTTGCCAGAGATATGCGAGGCAACGCAATTGTTGCCCACGTCAGAATTGCGCGCAGAAAGGGCCGTTTGGTTTGTTAATCAAAGGAAATTGGCGCACATCCCGGTAATTCACAGATATGTGGCAGATTCGGGGCGGATAACTGTAGAGTCCGCCGCATGGCTCGTTCGCTCACCCGGCCTGCACAGCCAACTCTGGATGCACCAGCCGCCAAGGAAACAAAACCCATTCGGGTGGCGGTATGGCCACACTGGTTGGACAACCCCTATTTGCCCAACATGATCGAAGGGTTACGCGCCGAAGGCCTGGACGTTTCCGCGCCGCATATTCTGAGTATCGAATCGGCTCGGCTACATAGTGGCGATTGGCTGCATCTGCATTGGTCCACCGAAGCGCACACCAGCCACGTGCGGTGGATATACGAAGCCCGCGCCGCGGCATTCAACCGCCAATTGCAAGCACTGAAGCGGCGCGGCGTGCGCATCGCCTGGACGGCACACAATCTGGTGCCACACGATGATCCGCACCCGGACCTGGGTCGTAGCATCCGCAAGGAACTGCTCGCGCTCGTCGACCACGTCTTCATCCACTTCCCCAGCGCCCAGGAAACGCTCGCAGCGGAGTTCGGATACACAGGGCCGTGCACCGTGGTTCGGCACCCGCACTACATCGACTCCCATCCGGCGCCGCCGTCGCAGCTCGAAGCGCGCGCCAAACTCGGCCTGCCCGCCGACGGCTTCGTCGCGCTGTCCTTCGGATTGCTGCGCCCCTACAAGGGCATCAGCGACATCATCCACGCCTTCCAGAAGGTCGCCAGAGACCAGGATCGCCTCATCCTGGCCGGCCATCCCCAGGGCGACGTGTCGGCCGATCTCGCGCTGGCGCGGGAAGACCCGCGAATCCTCTTGTGCGCCAAACGCATTCCGAAGTCGGAGGTCCCGCTGTACTTCGCCGCGGCAGACGGCGCCGTCATCGCCCACCGCGGCTTCTTCACCTCGGGCAGTGCGCTGCTGGCACTGAGCATGGGCTGCCCCGTGATCGGGCCCGAGGTCAACCACCTCGTCGACCTGGCCGGCGGGCAGCGCCTGTATCCGGTGGAACTCGGCGTCGACGGACTGGCTGCGGGCCTCGCCGAAGCACGTGACAAGGCCCGCAGCGTCGACCGCGAGTCGATGCGCAACTGGGCCGGCAACTACAGCAACTGGCGCGAGGCCGCCGCTCGCACCGCGGCAGTCTTCCGCGACCGCACCGGCAGCCACTGAAACACGTTCCGAATCCCGTCAAGGAATGCACCGAATAGCAAATATGTTCTCCGCATCAGCACTCCGCGCCCGCCAACTCGTCAACTGGGAGTTGCGCAAAGGTGAGCCCGAGCTCAGACTCCTTGCGGTACTGAAGGATTCAAGCCAGGATTTTCTCGATGTCGGCGCGAATGCGGGCGTCTATTCGTACTACGCACTGAACCGTTTCCGCAAAGTAATTGCGGTCGAAGCACATCCGGTCATGGCGTCCAGCTTGCGCCGGATCATCAAGCCGGAGAATCGGGTTCTGCCCGTGGCATTGTCCGACCGAATCGGGGAGACCACATTTCATATCCCCACCCGCCGTGGTCGCGATGTGCTCACCAGAAGTTCACTACAACAAGACGCCAATCCGGGTTTCGAGCTGCGCACCATCACCGTGCCGACGACGACCATCGACGAACTCGATCTGAATCGACTCGGCGTGTTGAAGATCGATGTGGAAGGTCACGAGTCTGCCGTTCTCCGCGGTGGCGTACGAACTCTGGAAACCGCAAAACCGACGTGCATCGTCGAATGCGAGGAGCGGCATAACGCCGGGGGTGTCGCACAGACCTTCGCCTTTTTCGACACGATGGGATACCAGGGCTATTTCTTGCACCGGGGCGCGCTCCGGCACGTGGCCGAATTCGACACCGCAGCATTGCAGCGGCCCGAGGACGCGAAGTCGGTCGGCGGAAAGCGCTCGCCCGACTATGTGAACAATTTCATCTTCGTTCACCCGGACAACGCGGCGCAGCTGGCGAGCATCCGTCAGGTGTTCAGCGGCCGCTGACACCGCACTTCGGCATCACCCCCGCTCACGAGGTGAATCGACGGATTCGTCAATAGCACCGGTGCCGCCGCCGCGGATCCGCCTGCGGCCAGCTAACACCAAATAGGCATCCCGTCTGGCCTCCGAAGCTGTCAGCTACCTGTTAGTGTCCTGGGCATCCTCACAGGGACGAAAATTTCTGGCACCGGGGATGCCGAAGGGGGAAGTGGCTTGGCGCGCGTGTTTCTCTCCACCTGGGGACAGAGCGACAACATCGGCGACTCGATCCTCCGACGCGGCCTGCTCCGGACTTTCCACGGCATCGACGACGCTCGCGTGCACGTCCACGTCGGCCGGAAGTTGATGCCGGACGCGAACGACGAGCGGTATCTGACGGCCCTGAAGCTGCGCGGCGACGAAGTGGTGCACGACACGGCGATCGGCTGGATCAGCCGCTACGCCACGAGCGCCCTGACCGGCCGGACCCTCATGGTGATGCCGGCCGGTGAATTGGTCCTGCCCGAACGCGCCGGACGCTTCTGGGGCTGGTGGACGGCCATCTGTGCGCTGCTGTCGCGACCCCGCGGCGGCACCACCGTCCAGGTCGGCGCCGGCGTCCGGATGTCGCCGGACACCACCATCGCCGCGCCGCACATGGAGCGCTACGCGCGGCGCAAGATGTCGCTCGTCGCCTGGCGGGATCCTCGGACCGCCGCCGCGTTCGGAGTCGGCGACGTCGCACCCGACTGGGCGTTCGGCGAAGGCCCCGATCCCCTGGTCGACGGCCTGGGCACCCCGGCCGGCGAACGCAAGATTCTCGCCGTCACCACGCGCGGGAACCGGGATCTGCTCGACGAGAACAAGATTCGTCTCCTGCGGGACATCGCCAAGTCGCGGGGCCTGCGGATACAGGTGTACAGCCAGGTCCGCCGCGATCGCGAGGCCATGGAGAAACTCGCCTGGGTGCTGCATCCGGGCACCGAGCCACTGCTGTTCGGCGAAGAGTCACACGCCGAGTGGGAGCAGAAGGTGCGCGCGCTGCACCGGGAATCGGCGATCGTCGCCAGCGACCGGATTCATGCGTTGATCGTGGGCGCAACCGAAGGCGCCGTCCCGCTGGCGGTTTCGAGCGGGTCGACCGAGAAGGCGCTCCGCACCCTCAAGCCCGGAGGCTTCGACCTGCCGGCGGACCAGCCCGCCGCCATCAACGACTATCTCGACGCCATGCTCGGCGACTCGACGTCCGTCAGTCGCCGCATCGTCACGGCGCGCGCCCACCTGGACGGGCTCCGCAACACGCTGCGCAGTTTCGTCGACGGCGGCCCGGTCGGCGAGACCGGCACCGTCGAACCCCTGCCCTACGAATTCCGCCACGCAGCAGCGTCCTAGCGCCGCCTACGTCGCGACCGGATCCTTCTCCAGCGCGGCCGGCACCGCGGCACGACGGGCGCGCAACACCGCGTCACCGGTGAACACTGCCAGTGCCAGCCAGATCAGCACGAAGCCGGCCCACCGGCCCACCGGCATCGGCTCATGTCCGACGACGACGCCCCACGCCATCTGCAGCGCCGGCGTCAGGTACTGCAGCAGGCCCATGGTGACCAGCGGAAGCCGTTGCGCCGCACCGGCGAACATCAACAGCGGCAGCGCCGTCACCGGGCCGCACAACATCATCAGCAGTGTGTGGCCGGCGCCCAGTGCGGGAACCGTCGCCTGCCCGGCAACGGTGAGGACGACGAGATAGGCCACCGCGAACGGCGCGGCCACCCCGGCCTCCACGCCGACACTGACCCGCGGGTCGGCGCGCACCACCTTCTTGACCGCGCCGTACACACCGAACGACACCGCCACGCCGAGGCCGATCGCCGGGATTTCACCGGCCTGCACCGCCAGGACGACCACCGCGACCATGGCGATGGCCAGCGCCGCCGCCTGCGCGCGATTCAGCCGCTCACCGAAGAGCGCGACGCCCAGCGCCACACTCACCAGCGGATTGATGAAGTAACCCAGTGCCGCGTCGACCACATGGCCGTTGTTGACGGCATAGATGTAGATGCCCCAGTTCAGCGAGATCAGCGCCGATGCGCACACCAACAGGCCCCACGTGCGGCCCGACAGCCGGCGCAGGTCACCCAGGCGGCGGCCGACGGCCAGCACCACGAACATCAGCAGCACCGTCCACACGATGCGATGGGCCAGCACCTCGAAGGCACTCGCCGGCTTCAGCAGCGGGAAGAATGCGGGGAACAGACCCCACGACCCGTAGGCACCGAGTCCGAGCAGCAATCCCCGGTTCTGGTTCGTAGTGGCCGTCGCGGTAGTGGTCACTGCCGATGCAACACATCCAGAGCGTGCTGCAATTCCGGCGGGTACTCACTCGTGATCTCGATCCACCTGCCGTCGGCCGGATGGGCGAACCCGAGTGAGCGCGCGTGCAGCCACTGCCGCTCGAGTCCCAGCTTCTTCGCCAGCGTCGGATCGGCACCATAGGTCAGGTCACCGCAACACGGGTGATGCAGCGCGGAGAAGTGCACCCGGATCTGGTGGGTGCGGCCGGTCTCCAAGTGCACGTCCAGCAGGCTGGCTGCCACGAACGCCTCGATGGTGTCGTAGTGCGTGATGCTGTGCCGGCCGCCTTCGGTGACGGCGAATTTCCAGTCGTTGCCCCGGGCCCTGCCGATCGGCGCATCGATGGTGCCGCTCGACGGATCCGGGTGGCCCTGCACCAGCGCGTGGTAGCGCTTGTCGACGGTGCGGTGCTTGAACGCCCGCTTGAGCACGGTGTACGCCCGCTCTGACAACGCCACCACCATGACGCCGGACGTGCCGGCATCCAGCCGGTGCACGATGCCCTGTCGCTCGTGGATGCCCGACGTGCTGATCCGGAAGCCGGCCGCGGCCAGCCCGCCGAGGACCGTCGGGCCCGTCCAGCCCAACGACGCATGTGCCGCCACCCCGGCCGGCTTGTCGACGGCCACGATGTCATCGTCGGAGTAGAGGATCGCCATGCCCTCGATGTCCTGCGGCGTGTTCTCTAGCGGCGCCGGCGCCTCGGGCAGGCGGACCTCCAGCCAGGAGCCCGCCACCAGCTTGTCCGACTTCGCCGCCGGCGCGCCGTCGATATCGACGCCGCCGTCTTCGGCGATCGTGGCGACCGCGGTGCGCGACAACCCCAGCAGGCGTGCCAGACCCGCGTCCACCCGCATCCCGGCCAGTCCTTCGGGGACCGGCATCGAACGGCTGCTCATCGGTTGGTTTCAGCCTCGTCGGCGGCCGCAGCGGCCGGTTCCGGCTGTGCCGGCGAATCCTGTTGTGTATCAGTGGGTTCCGTGGAATCGGCGGCCGGCGCCTGCTTGCTCTCGGTATCGAAATCGATGCCGAACATCGACAGCCCGACCAGCAGCACCGCCCCGCACACCACCGCGGAGTCGGCGACGTTGAAGACCGGCCACCAGCCGACCGAGAGGAAGTCGACCACGTGCCCGCGCAGCGGCCCCGGCGACCGGAAGAACCGGTCCATCAGGTTGCCCACCGCACCGCCGAGGATCATCCCCAGGCCCAGCGCCCACCACAGCGAGACCAGCCGCCGGCCCATCCAGATGATGCCCAGGACCACGCCGGTGGCGATCAACGTCAGCACCCAGGTGTAACCGGTCGCCATCGAGAAGGCCGCCCCGGAATTGCGGACCAGCGTCCAGGTGATGGTGTCACCGATGATCTCGACCGGCTGACCGGGCACCAGCAGCTTCACCGCCAGCACCTTGGTCAGGACATCCAGCCCCAGCACCAGCGCCGCGACCATCAGCAACAGCCGCAACCGCCGCGCGACGGGCTGGGCCTGCGCCGGCTCGGTCACCGGCGATTCGGCGCTCTCACCCGTCTCCGGCCCGGCCTTCTCAGCCGTCTCCGGCCCGGCCTTCTCAGCCGTCTCCGGCCCGGCCTTCTCAGCCGTCTCCGGCCCGGTGCCCGAGGTCGCCTCCGGCTCCGTGGATTCATCAGTCACTCCCCCATCATCCCAAAGACCCCGTGAGGAACAATTTCGCCCATGACTCGCGTCGTCGTGATCGCCACCGGAGGCACCATCGCCACCAGCACCGACCAACACGGCATAGCCCGCCCGACACGTAGCGCCACCGACCTGGTCCACGATCTGGGCGCCGGAGTCCAGGTCGACACCGTCGACCTCATGTCGGTCGACAGCTCCGAACTGACCCCGGCCGACTGGGACCGCATCGGGGCGGCCGTGCGGGCCGCCGGTGACGCCGACGGGATCGTCATCACGCACGGCACCGACACCATGGAAGAAACCTCGTTGTGGCTCGACATGACGTACGACGGCGCCGCACCGGTGGTCCTGACCGGCGCCATGCGCAGCAGCGACGCACCCGATGCCGACGGCCCGGCCAACCTGCGGGACGCGATCACCGTCGCCACCAGTGGGTCGGCCCGCGACCTCGGCGTGCTGGTCAGCATGGCCGGGCAGGTGTGGCAGCCCCTCGGCCTGACCAAGACCGGGCACGGTTTGCTCGGTATGGCGGTCGGCTCGCTCGATGACGGCTCGTTCGTCGCCGGCGCGGTCAAAAAGCGGCCACGACTCGGCGCGTTGTCGGCGGCGTCCGCGCCGCGGGTGGACATCGTCGCCGCGTATGCCGGCAGTGACGCACTGGCGATGGACGCCTTTGCCGCGGCCGGCGCCGGCGGAATCGTCCTCGAATCGCTCGGCTCGGGCAACGCCGGGTCCAAGGTGCTCGCCGGGGTGCAGCGGTTGTGCGCCGCAGGCGTCGCGGTGGCGATTGCGACACGGGTGCCCGGTGCGCGCGTCACATCGGGCTACGGTCCCGGAAGGGCATTGCTGGACGCCGGGGCGGTGTCCGCGGGCGGGTTGCGCGCCGCTCAGGCCCGGGTGTTGCTGATGGCGGCACTCGCCGCCGAAATACCGGTCACAGACCTGTTCGCTGAGTGGGTTTAGCGAAACTGTCCCACTGGATGGACGACTTGTCCGTCAACGTGCAGTGAATTGACGACCCAATGATAATTTCCCCCACGCCCAACTCCCGGGGGGAAGACAAGTGGAATCGACGGCGCTCGGTAGCCGACACCAACAGCAGAAACGTCTCGACATTCAGGGCATGCGCGCGGTCGCGGTGGCACTCGTCGTGCTGTTCCACGCGGAGATCCCCGGATTCGGTGGCGGTTACGTCGGCGTCGACGTCTTCTTCGTGATCTCCGGATTCCTGATCAGCACACACCTGTTGAGCGAGCTGCACCAGCGCGGGCACATCCGGTACGGCGCGTTCTACGCCCGGCGGGTGCGCCGGCTGCTGCCGGCCGCCTTGACCGTCATCGTCGCCACGGTGGCCGCGGCGGCCTACTGGGTGTCTCCCCTGCAGTTCGGGTACGTCGTCAAGGACGCCATCGCCGCGACGTTCTACGTGCCGAACGTCCTGTTCGCCTACCGCGCGACCGACTACCTCGCCGACAAGACGCCGTCGCTGTTCATGCACTACTGGTCGCTCGGTGTGGAGGAACAGTTCTACCTGCTGTGGCCGGCGTTGCTCGTCGGGCTGTTCGGTCTGGTCAAGTTGCGCACCCGCCGGGTGGCGGCCATCGGCGCCGTCGTCGCGGCATCGTTCGCACTGTGCGTGTGGTTGACCGGTTTCTCACAGCCGAACGCCTTCTTCATCCTGTTCCCGCGGATCTGGGAGTTCGGCGTCGGCGGCCTCGTCGCGCTCGTCGTGCTGACCCGTGGCCGCGTCTTCGGCCCCCGGATCGGCGCCGTCGCCGGTTGGGCCGGGCTGGCCGCCATCGTGGGCAGCGGTGTCCTGTTCTCCACCGCCACCGAATACCCCGGCGACGCCGTGGCGGTGCCGGTGCTCGGCACCGCGCTGCTGATCGCCGCCGGCCCCGTGCGCTGGGGGCCCGCGGCGCTCCTGAGCCTGCGCCCGCTCACCTGGACCGGCGATATCTCGTACTCGCTGTACCTCGTGCACTGGCCCCTGCTCGTCTTGCCCGTCGCCGCCACCGGATACATGCACACCTTGCCCATGTGGCTGCGCGTCGCGATCGTCGCGGCCTGTGTCCCGCTGGCGTGGCTGCTCTACCGCTACGTCGAACAACCGGGCCAGCACATGACATGGCTGAACGCGGCCCGCCCCCGCCGCACACTGGCCGCGACGGCAGGCGTGATGGCCGCCGTCTGTGCCGTGGTTCTCACGGTCGCCGTCGTGCAGTCCCCCCGGCGCGACGCCGGCCGCCCCGCGGTGCACGCGGCGCTGAGCGTGAAACCCGCCGGGACCCCGTATGTGCCGAGCAACCTCACCCCGGAGCTCTCCGACGGTGCCGGCGGTGAGCCGGTCATCTACGCGAACGGCTGCCACCGCGGGCAGTGGGCCACCGACCCGGCCGGCTGCACCGTCGGGACCAACCCGCAGGCGCCGCTCGTCGTCCTGTTCGGCGATTCCCATGCGGCGCACTGGTATCCGGCACTATCCGCCCTCGCCGACCAGGGCCTGATCCGGCTCGACAACCGCACCAAGAGTCACTGCCCGTCGGCCCATATTCATATCGCCACCTACCCGCGGTGTGCCGAATGGCGCGAAAACGTGCTCGACAGCCTCGCCGCAGCCAAACCGGCACTGATCCTTCTCGGCGCCTGGGGATCCAGCTATGTGCTGAACGATGCCGACCCGGCGGCGCACTGGCGAAAGGCGCTGACAGACACCATCAGTGAGCTCCCCGCGCAGACACGCGTCGCGGTGCTCGCCGATACCCCGTCAATCGGGGTGGCGCCCACCTTCTGCCTGGGGCTCTACCCCGACGACGCCCAGCGCTGCGCACTGCCTCGGGACCGGGCGCTGAACCAGGCCGTCCGCCGGGCCGAGACGGAGCTGGCCGCCGGCAGCACATTCGACTACCTGGATTACAGCGACTACCTGTGCAACGACGCCGTCTGCCCCAGCATCATCGGGGACACGCTGGTCTATCGCGACGGCCACCACCTCACGGTGAACATGAGCACCGCGCTCGCCCCGATCATCGGCGCCGACGTGCTGTCCCTCCTCGCACCGGAAAGCCGACCCACCACTGCGGACACTCCACAGATCCGGGAAGCGTTGGTCGCCACAGGGAGCGGAACACCGAATCTCGCCCGCGGCCTTCATCCCCACCGGGACTAGGCGTCAGGCCCGCCGTCGTCGGTCGGCAGCTGCGCCAGGTAGTCCTGCCAGTCCAGGCTGTCGACGGGGTCGGCGCGGGTGATCTGCGGATCGTCGGCCGCGACGGTGCGGGCCACCCCGGGACCGCTGGCCCGGGTCTCGAACCGCACCGTCATGACACCGTGTCCGGCGCCCTGCACCCAGCCGTGGCCGTGGTCCGGATGCTGGACGTCGTCACCGACGCGCCACGGGGATTCGATCGGCGCGGCGCTCAGCGGGCCGCCCTGGTCTGCCGACGTCGCGACCTCGCCATCGTCCACCAGCTCCAGCTCCGGGAACAACGACTCCTGCCGGGCGTCAGTCAGGCCCGAAAACCCTACGCCCACAAGGCGAATCGGGCCGATCTCGACCGGGTCGAGCAGCAGCCGGCGGGCCGTCGCGGCCAGGGTCGACGGGTCGGTGGTCGCGTACGGCAACGTCGCCGAGCGCGTCAGCGTACTCATGTCGGACTTCTTCAGCTTCACCGTGACGGTGCGGGCGCCGCGACCGTCGCGCTGCAGCCGACGATGCGCATGCTCGGCGATGGGCCCGATCTTCTCGCGCAACTGCTCCAGCGTGGTGAGGTCGATCTGGAACGTGGATTCGGCGCTGATCTGTTTGGCCTCGGCCCGCTCGACCACCGGACGGTCATCGATGCCGCGGGCCAGCCGGTGCAACGCCGGGCCGACGGTGCCGCCGAGGACGTCGGCGGCTTCGGCATCGCTGAGCGCCGCCAGCGCGCCCACGGTCTCGATGCCCAGCCTGTGCAGCTTCTCCTCGGCGACCGGCCCGATCCCCCACAATTTCCGGACCGGCAACGCCGCCAAGAGCGAGCCCTGCTCGTCGCCGCTGATGATCCGGACCCCGTCGGGCTTGGCCAGGCCCGACGCGATCTTGGCGACCTGCTTGCCCGATCCGGCGCCGACCGAGGCCACCAACCCCGTCTCCGACCGCACGGCAGCCCGCAGGTCTTCGCAGAACTGGCGGACCTCGTCGGGCTCGGCGCCGACCAGTTCGGCCGGCTCACCGAACGCCTCGTCGAACGACAACTGCTCCAGCACCGGCACCACGGCACGCACCGCGTCGAGCGCGCGCCGGCTGGCCACCGAATACACCGCGCCCCGCGGCGGCAGCACGACCGCGGACGCGCCCACCAACCGCCGGGCCTGGTGCATGGGCATCGCCGAGCGGGCACCGAATCGGCGCGCCTGGTAGCTGGCCCCGGCCACCACGCCACGACCACCGAGCCCGCCGACCAGCACCGGGCGGTCCCGCAAGGTAGGCCGGGTCAACTGCTCGACGGACGCGAAGAAGGCATCCATGTCCAGATGCAGGACCCAGCGATCCACAGCAGCCAATCTAGAGGGGCGAGCGTAGCGACGGGAAATATGACAGTCGCTACGCTTCACCGAATGAACGACGTGCCGATCCGTGACGAATCGATCCGGCTGGGTCAGTTCCTCAAACTCGCCAATCTCATCGACAGCGGAGCCGACGCCAAGGCGGTCATCGGCGACGGGCTCGTGAGCGTCAACGGCGAGGTCGAGACGCGGCGCGGACGGCAGCTGCGCCCCGGCGACACCGTGACCTTCGAGGGTCAGTCGGCCCGGGTGAGCAGCTAGCGCCTGTTCGCGGGAAACCGGGTCAGGCCTTGGCGATCGCGGCCCGGACGCCGTCGCCGACGTCGGCACCGTCGGCCAGCTCGGCCGCATCCACCACGGTGAACCCGGTGGCCAGGATCTCGCCGGCGATCAGGTCGGCATGGGTGGTCGCCCACGCCCGCTTGTCGGCCGGCACCGCGAACGTCACGGTGATCCGGTCCGAAACCTCCAGCCCGGTGGACTTGCGCAGGTCCTGGAGTTCGCGGATGCGGTCCTTGGCCCAGCCCTCGGCCTCCAGCTCGGGCGTGACGGTGGCGTCGAGCACCACCAGGCCCGCGCCCTCCGGCAGCGCCGCGGTGAAGTCCGGTTCTGCGGCAACGAGTTTCGAGCTGTACTCCTCCGGCAACAGCACGGCGGGCCCGGCGGTCAGCGTGCCGTCGGGGTTGACGACACCCTCCCCGGCCTTGACCGCCTTGATCGCGGCCTGCACGTCCTTGCCGATGCGCGGGCCGGCGACGCGCGCGTTGACGGCCAGCTCGAACTTGCCGTAGGCGTCGATGTCGTCGGTCAGCTCGACGGCCTTGACGTTGAGCTCGTCGGCGATCAGGTCTTTGAACGGCGCGAGGGCCGACGGGTTGTCCACGGCCACCGTCAGTTTCGGCAACGGCAGCCGTACGCGCAGCTTCTTGGCCTTGCGCAGCGACGAACCTGCCGAGCACACCTCGCGCACGCGGTCCATCGCCGCGACCAGCTCCGGGTCGGCCGGGACCACGCCGGCCTCGGGCCAGTCGGTCAGGTGCACCGAACGCTCGTCGGTCAGCCCACGCCAGATCACCTCGGTGGCCAGCGGCAGCAGCGGCGCGGCCAGGCGGCACGTCACCTCCAGCACGGTGTGCAGCGTGTCGATGGCGTCGGTGTCCTCCTCCCAGAACCGCGAACGCGACCGTCGCACATACCAATTGGTGAGCGCTTCGGCGAACTGGCGCAGCTGCTCGCACGCGCCCGAGATGTCGCAGGCGTCGAGCGATTCGGTCAGGGCGTCCCGCAGGTCGGCGAGCTTGGCCAGGATGTAGCGGTCCAGGACATTCGTCGAATCGGTGCGCCAGGTGCCCTTCTTCGGCGCGTACAGCGCCAGGAAGGAGTACGCGTTCCAGACCGGGAGCAACACCTGGCGGACACCGTCGCGGATGCCCTGCTCGGTGACGATCAGGTTGCCGCCGCGCAGGATCGGCGAGGCCATCAGGAACCAGCGCATGGCATCGGAGCCGTCGCGGTCGAACACCTCGGACACGTCCGGGTAGTTGCGCAGCGACTTGCTCATCTTCTGGCCGTCGTTGCCCAGCACGATGCCGTGTGCCACACAGGTTTTGAAGGCCGGACGGTCGAACAGCGCCGTCGCCAGCACGTGCATGGTGTAGAACCAGCCGCGGGTCTGGCCGATGTACTCGACGATGAAGTCGCCCGGGAAATGGGCTTCTTCGCTCGCCGAACCGTCGAACCAGTCCTGATTCTCGAACGGGTAGTGCACCTGCGCATAAGGCATCGAGCCCGAGTCGAACCACACGTCGAAGACGTCCTCGATGCGGCGCATGGTCGACTTGCCGGTCGGGTCGTCGGGGTTGGGCCGCGTCAACTCGTCGATGTACGGGCGGTGCAGATTGTCCGGACGGACGCCGAAGTCACGCTCGAGCTCGTCGAGGCTGCCGTAGACATCGATGCGCGGATAGGCCGGATCGTCGGACTTCCACACCGGAATCGGGCTGCCCCAGTAGCGGTTTCGCGAGATCGACCAGTCGCGGGCATTGGACAGCCACTTGCCGAACTGGCCGTCTTTGACGTGCTCGGGGTACCAGGTGATCTGCTGGTTGAGCTCGACCATCCGGTCCCGGAACTCGGTGACCTTGACGAACCACGACGACACCGCGCGGTAGATCAGCGGGTTGCGGCACCGCCAGCAGTGCGGGTACGAGTGCTCGTAGGTCTCGTGGCGCAGCAGCACCGGGGCGTTCACCGCCGCCGGGCCGGTGCCGTTCTTCAGATCCTTGATGATCTGCGGGTTGGCCTCGAAGACCTGCTGCCCCTGGTAGTCCGGCACCGTCGAGTCGAACCGGCCGGTCGAATCCACCGGCGTGACCGCCACGATCCCGGCGGCGTCACACGTGGCCTTGTCGTCCTCGCCGTAGGCCGGCGCCATGTGCACGATGCCGGTGCCGTCCTCGGTGGTGACGAAATCGCCCTGCAGCACCTGAAATGCGTTGTGCGCCTTGTCGCTGTCGACGAAGAACGCGAACGGCGGCAGGTAGTGCGTACCCAGCAGTTCGGCGCCGAGGTAGCTGCCGACGATCACCGGCTCCTCGCCGAACTCACGGGCGTAGGCGGCCAGCCGCGGCTCGGCCAAAACGTAGTTCTGCTCGTCGGGACCCACCACCTGTACGTAGGTCACGTCGGGGTTGACGGCGACCGCCTGGTTGGACGGCAGCGTCCAAGGCGTCGTCGTCCAGACCAGCAGGCGGGCGCCGGCGACCGGGCCGTCGGTCGCGACAAAGCCGACGGTCAGCGCCGGGTCCTGCCGGCTCTGGTAGACGTCGTCGTCCATGCGCAGCTCATGGTTGGACAGCGGCGTCTCGTCGTTCCAGCAGTACGGCAGCACCCGGTTGCCCTCATAGGCCAGGCCCTTGTCCCACAACTGCTTGAACGCCCAGATCACCGACTCCATGAAGGTCAGGTCCAGGGTCTTGTAGTCGTTCTCGAAGTCGACCCAGCGGGCCTGGCGGGTGACGTACGACTGCCACTCGTCCGCGTACTTCATGACCGAGGCGCGGCAGGCGTCGTTGAACGCGCCGATGCCCATGGCCTCGATCTGGGCCTTGTCGGAGATGCCGAGCTGGCGCTGCACCTCGAGCTCGGCGGGCAGGCCGTGGGTGTCCCAGCCGAACCGGCGCTCCACCTTGTAGCCGCGCATGGTGCGGTAGCGGGGAACGATGTCCTTGACGTAGCCGGTCAGCAGGTGGCCGTAGTGCGGCAGGCCGTTGGCGAACGGCGGTCCGTCATAGAAGACGTACTCGGGGGCGCCGTCGCGACGCGCGATGCTGGCGCGGAAGGTGTCGTCGCGGGCCCAGAACTCCAGGACCTCGGTTTCGAGGTCGGGAAAATTCGGTGTGCCGCTTGCGGTCTTGGGGTACGCGCTCACGTCGGGTCTCCAGTGCCGTCAGCACCGATCAGGTGCTCAGTCCAGGCACGGGGACGACGATCTCGCGTCTGGACGCGAGTGCCGCGGTACCACCCCGCTTGCGCACAGCCGACCCCGGAAGGTCGCGCGCGTGCGCCGCTCAACTACAGGCGATGACGGGCCCACCCGTTCGGTTCTACTGAGCCGCAGCCGTTCTTCCGAATGCTCCCCGGTGATGGCCGGATCGATGCGATGCAGCGATTCTAACGGGCGCCGGCCGCTCCGGATGACGCCGGACTACTCGGCGACCGGCATTGCCTCCGACGCGAGCTCGATGACGGCGTAGGAGAACTGCTCGGCGAGTTCTTCCACGGTGTAGGGCTCGAACTGATGCCGGGCATACCACCAGTCGACGTGCAGCGCGTCGTCGGCGTGGAAGGCGCGGACCTCGAGCGTGTGCGCGGGGCCCGGGTGCTCGCCGTCGATCGCGGCCATGCCGTAACTGAACAACACGTCGGCAACGTCCTTCGGGTCGGCGGTGGCGGCCGCCAGCGCGCCGCGCACCGTCTGCACCATCGCGGTGGCGTCCACGTCGGATGCCGAGACGGCGTCGACCTCGAGCCGGCGGATGACGGCCAGTCCGCCGCCGGCGCGTTCTTTTGCTGCGGCCACGTCGACCGCGGCCCGGCCGGGCCCGATCACCCGCTCGATCGCGCGGCCGAGTGCCGCGATCAGCAGCACCTCGGCATCGACACCCAGGTATTCGACCGCACCCTCGAGCTCGGCCGTGATCACCGGCGACAGCGGAGCCTGGAGGCGCCGCATGTCGACCGCAGTACCGGCGGTGTCATAACCGCCGAACTCGTAGTCGGCGACGTGCATCGTCGCCGCAGCAGCAGAAGGGAGAACGGCACCGATCTCACCGGCGTACGCAACAGTCATGTGATGCACACTACAACACGATTCCCAAATTTGGGACATAGCTCCCGAAACTGTGACGCCCATGTCAATTACGGCTTAGGTGTCGCAAAAACAGTTGCTAGCAACCAACGAGGGGAAGGGTCTATCGTGGCAGAGTGCCCCGAACAGACCAGAACGGCAGACAGCTCAAGGCGCTGCTCGACTACATCTTCGACGGCGACGTCGAAGCGAGGGAGATCTACGGTGCGCTCGGAACGTCGAGCAGTACGTACTACCGGCGGATCAAAGAGGCCGACTATCCCAATGCGGAAGAGCTCCGCCTGGTGGCCGATCACTTCCGGCTGAGCTATCCCGACCTGCAAGTTCGGTTCGGCCTGATGAGCCACGACGAGGTCATCAACTACATCCAGTCGGCACCCCTCGCGGTTGCCACGGCGGCGCCGGCGGTCCCCAAACGCGCCACGAAATTGTCGGAAATGACGCGACGTGCTGATGCACCGCCGCTCTGACAAGTAAAATCTGAGCAGTCACAAAGCGCTGACACGGGCTTCTAAAAGGCTTCCACCATGGCTCTCACATTTCTCATTACGATCACTCTCGCCTGCATGGCGTGGAGTCTCTGGATCCGTCGCGTCACCTGGTCCTGCCGCTGGGAAGTCGCGGCGACCCTCAACATCGCGCTGCAGGCCGCGGCCGTCGTCCTGATGTCCCCGATGGCCGCCGACACGCTCGGCCGCGCCATCCACTCGATGACCGGCGTCTGGAACCTGCCCGCCTACCTCGGCCACGACTGCTACATCGTGGCCGCTTCGGCCATCGTCTACAACGCCATCGGCCGCCTCGCCGACGACTCGGCCATGCAGAAGATGTTCACGCAGTACATCGAGCGGCCCGCCACCCTGTGCATCCCGATCCTGCTGGCCCTGTTCTCGATGAGCGTGGCCGGACGCGAGTACTCCCCCGACCTGTTCACCATGCCCACCGACGGCTGGCTGGCCGCCTACTGGCTCGTGCTGTGCGGGACGCTGACCTACCTGCTGGTCTTCGGTGCGCGCGCCCTGCTGGTGTTGCGCAAGAACGAGGACTCTCGGCGCATCGCCAACATCTACCTGTTCGCCACCGGCAGCGGCATCCTGGCGTGCGCCACCCGCATCCTGACATCGCTCGTACCGGAGCTGCAGCCGCTCGAAGACGGCAAGTTCGTGTGGGTCTTCGCCTGCATGTGCGGCGGCGTCTTCGCACTGGCGTCCGCGCACTCGTGGCTGATCAAGACCAAGTGGTTCTCGAAGGCCGCCCGCTGAGCCTCCGCCACCGACCGCCGGAGACTCGTCAGCAAAAAGCCTGATACGTCAAAATCTGCGCGTATGCCTTACTCTGCTATCCGGCACCCGGTGTCAGTTTGACTGTGTTTCACCGCCTTCGACGGCACCCGGCCCTCACCCCTGCCCGTATACCCCCGAGGAGGAAGTGTCCGTGATCGAGTCGTCTCTGCCGGCCGTCCTGCGCGAGCGCGCCAGCCTGCAACCCAACGACCTGGCTTTCACGTTCATGGACTACGACACCGACCCCGACGGTGTGGCGAAGACGCTCACCTGGGCTCAGCTGTACCAGCAGAGCGTCGCGGTGGCCCACGAACTGCGCCAGCACGGTGAGATCGGCGACCGTGTGGTCATCGTCGCCCCCCAGTGCCTCGAATACGTCGTCGGATTCCTCGGCGCCCTCGAGGCCGGCATGATCGCCGTACCGCTGACCCAGCCGATCATGGGTCACCACGACGAGCGCGTCATCTCGGTCATGAAGGACGCACAGCCGGTCGTCGCCCTGACCACCGCGGCCAGCAAGGACGCCGTCGCGCAGTACGCGACGCCGAACGACGACGGCCGCAGCCCCGTCGTCCTGGCCGTCGACGAACTGGACCTGGAGACCCGTCGTAAGCCGTTCTCCCGCCGCGAAGTTCGGCCCGAGACCGCGTACCTGCAGTACACCTCCGGCTCGACCCGCACGGCCGCCGGCGTGATGGTGTCGCACCGCAACGTCTCGGCCAACTACGAACAGATGATCGCGGTCTTCTTCTCCGAGTGGGGCAAGGTCGCTCCTCCGGGAAGCACCGTCGTGACGTGGCTGCCGCTGTACCACGACATGGGCCTGCTGCTCGGCGTGTGCACGCCGATCCTCGGCGGCTGGCACACCGTGATGACCAGCCCCATCTCGTTCCTGGTCAAGCCCGCCCGCTGGATGCAGCTGATGGGCAGCCACAAGAACGTCATCACCGCCGCGCCGAACTTCGCCTTCGACCTGGCCGCCGCGCGGACCACCGACGAGGACATGGCCGGCAAGGACCTGAGCACCGTGCTGACGGTCTTCAGCGGCGCCGAGCGCGTGCAGCCGACCACCGTCAAGCGCTACATCCAGCGCTTCGCCAAGTTCGGCCTCCCGGGCAAGGCCGTCCGGCCGAGCTACGGCCTGGCCGAGGCCACCCTCTACGTGGCATCGCGGGAATCGGGCGAGCCGCCGACCGTCGTGGAATTCGATACCGAGAAGCTGGCCGACGGCATCGTCGAGCGCGTCGAGTCGGGCAGCCCGCTGGTGAGCTACGGCTTCTCGCCGTCGCCCCTGGTTCGCATCGTCGACCCGGAGACCCGCCGCGAAGCCCCCGAGGGCACCGTCGGCGAAATCTGGACGCACGGCGAGAACGTGTGTGCCGGGTACTGGAACAAGCCCGAAGAGACCGAGAAGACCTTCCGCGGCGTGCTCGAGGACGCCCCCGAGGGCACCCCGTCGGAGTACTGGCTGCGCACCGGCGACCTCGGCTTCATCTCCGAAGGCTCGCTGTTCATCATCGGCCGGATCAAGGACCTGCTGATCATCCGTGGCCGCAACCTGTACCCCGACGACATCGAGGCCACCGTCAGCGCCGTCTCGGGCGGCCGCACCGCCGCCGTCGGCTTCGAGGAGGACGGTGTCGAGCAGTTCGCCGTCGTCATCGAGATGAAGAAGCGCGGCGAGACCGAGGACGAGGTCCGCGAGAACCTGGCTCAGGTCAAGCACGACATCACCTCTGCCATCTCGCAGGTGCACGGCGTGAACGCCGCCGACCTCGTGCTCGTGGGCCGGGGTTCGATCCCGATCACAACGAGCGGCAAGATCCGCCGCCAGGCCTGCACCGAGCTGTACCGCAAGGGTGCCCTGGCGCGCCTGGACGCCTGATTCCCCGCCGGGACCAGGCCGCGCACCGTGCGGCCTGGTCCGCGCTGGCGGCCGCCGGCGCTATGCGCGGGTCAGGAGAATATCGGTGCGCCGCGTCGGTGCGGCGTGCAATTCATTGAGTGGACCGGCTTTCCATTTGAGATACCAGGCATTGCTGTAGCCGTTCTCCACTTCGTAGGCGGCGAAGTTTTGCTGAATGCGTTTGAACAGCACATCGAAAGCGGCCCGGTCGTCTTCGGGATTGGCTTCGAAGATGATGCTCATATTCTCGGGAAACGCGTCGATGTGATCGAAAATATCGCTGAGTATTGTTGTTTCAGCACCTTCGACATCCATCTTGATCAGGCGCACACGTGCCAATTCCTCCGGCGCGAGAATATCCAGCAACGGCGCCGCGGCGACCGTCGCGCATTTCTTTCCCTTCCGGGACGGCAACGTCGTGGTGGCCCCGATGTTGCAGGGTCCGAAGTCGTACAGGTCCAGTTCGCCCACATGGTCGGAAACCGCAACATTCACGGGCCGGACGTGGTCGGCGAGATCGGGGTTACTTTCCAGATTGCGCAACATCTTTCGGTAGATGTGGGGTGCCGCCTCGATGGCGACGACGTCGGCCCGCGTCGCCGCGAGCAGGGAGTCGTAGCCGATGTTCGCGCCGATGTCGACGAACAGATCTCCCGGCGTTAGGCTGCTTTCGATGATGCGCGAAATGGCGGGTTCCCACACGCCGTAGTAGATGATGCTCCGCTGAATTGAATCGACGGGGTCGCAATGAATGGTCGCCCCGTAATAGGTGGTCGCGTCGCGTGGTTTTCTGAGCCCGAGCTGGTACCAGTCGAGAATGCCACCCCCGATCCATCCCGGGAGTGGCCGCAATGCGTCAACGAATTTCCGGAGCTCCATGGCGATCGAATGTCCTGTTCTTCAGAGTCGCGGTGCGGGCGAATCTGGTCGCCGCACAGAACATCGACCCCGAACTCCCCCGCCGGACGTCAGGAATTCAATCAGGTTTATTGACGAGAAAGTTCAATTTCTCGGAAATTCGACAGCGGCTCAGCCGAAGAAGCCGCGGTGCTGTACCGCTCCGGCGGCCTCGAAGGCCGTCGTCATCTGGCAGGCGTCACAGGTGGCCGCGTAACCGCACTCCGGGCACGGTTCGACCTCGTCGGACTCCCGGCGGGCCTTGCGCTCGGCCAGCAGCCGTTCGGTGGCAGCCGCGGCCTCTGCTTCCTCGGCCTCTTCCCGCTTGCGCCGCGGCGACTTGGACGGCCACCAGTTGGCGTCACCGAGCAGCGCCGCGGTCGCCGGCACGGTCACCGTACGGACGATGAACGTGTCCAGCAGCAGGCCGACACCGATGATGAAGCCGAGCTGTACGGCGCCCAGGATGCTACTGACGGTCATCGCGAGCATCGACGCCGCGAAGATCAGGCCGGCAGAGGTGATGACGCCGCCGGTCGCGGCGACCGTTTTCACGATCGCCGAGCGCACGCCCCATTTCGCTTCGTCACGTATTCGGGATATCAGCAGCAGGTTGTAGTCGGCGCCGACCGCCACCAGCACCAGGAAGGCGATACCCGGCACACTCCACGAGATGTCGTAGCCCAATATGAACTGGAAGAACACCACGCCGATGCCCAGCGCCGAACCGTACGACAGCACCACCGACAGCACCAGGTAGAGCGGTGCCACGACGGACCGCAGCAGCTGCACCAGGATCAGGAACACCACGATCAGCGTCACGATGACGATGTACTGGATGTCGCTGTTGTAGTAGTCGCGGATGTCGCGGTTCACCGCGGACAGACCGACCATCGACACCTTGGCGTCGGACAGCGTCGTGTTGGGCAGTGCTGTCTGTGCCGCCTTCACGATCGCGTTGGTCTGGTCCATGGCTTCCGTGCCGAACGGGTTCAGCGCCGTCTGCACCAGGTAGCGCACCGTGTGGCCGTCCGGGGACACGAACAGCGTCGCCTTCTCGAACTCGTTGCGGCTCAGGATCTCGGGTGGCACGTAGAAACCGGCCATCTGCGGGGTGTTGGCGTCGCGGCGCATACCGAGCAGGAACGACGAGGCCTGGTTCAGGCCACCGCCCATGCCGCGGACCTGGTCGACCAGCAGCTTCACACCGTCGGCGAGCTGCTTGCTCGAGTCGGCCAGCAGGTTGACGCCGTCGACCGCCTGCTGCAGCCGCCGCTCCAGGTCCGCGGTGTCGTACAGGCGCAGCTGCTTGAGCAGGCTGGTGATGCTCTCGATGTTGGTGCCCATCCCGCGGACCTTGTCGTCCATCCCGGGGTCGCTCTTGTACTGCTGCAGCATGTGGCCGAGGTTGATGACCTTCTGCACGGTCTCGGGGTCGTTGCCCTCGTTGACGTTCTGCAGACCGATCTTCAGGTCGTTGCACGCCGGGTAGTAGTTGCAGAACGGCGTCGCGTTCAGTGTCTCGAGCGCTTTCCCGGACCACTTGTAGACATCGCCGACGCGGACCAGCTGCCCACCGACAGCGTCGCCCAGCGACGTCATCTGGGACACCATCTTGGCCGACTTGTCGAGATCGTCCAGCGTCTTCGAGCCGCCGTACTGCTTCTGCAGCGCCGACATCTGGGTCAGCATCTGCCGCACCGGGCCGATGCCGCCGAGCACCTGCGTACGGATCTGGTTGAGCGCATCGGCGAGCTGGTACTCGCCGTCGACCAGCTTCTGCAGCAGCGCGTCATTGCCGTTGATGAGGTTCGAGGCGTCCTTGAGCTTGCTGCCGACCTCACCGGCCTGGTAGGTCGCCTTGGCCTGCTCCAGGACGTCACCGGTGGGACGCGTGATACCGCGGACGGCGTCGATGTGCGGCAGCTGCGCGACGCGCTGCGCCATCTGCTCCATGTCGGCGAGCGACTTCGGGGCACGAAGGTCACGCGGCGACTGGATCAGGATGAACTGCTGCATCGTCGTACTGATCGGGAAGTGCTTGTTCAGCGCCGTGTAGGCGACGTTGCTCGCCGCGTCCGGGTCGAGGTCTTTGCGGTTGTCGTAGTTGTAGCGGACCATCGTCGCGCAGCCGGCGAGCGCCAGCAGCACCGCGAGGCTGCCGGCCAGGTGGGTCACCGGGCGGCGCACGATGTTGACGCCGGACCGACGCCAGAACTTGCCCGTCATGTCCTTGCGCGGCTTGATCCAGCCACGGCGGCCGACCAGGACGATCAGCGCCGGCAGCATCGTCACGGACGCGAGGAAGCCGACCAGCACGGTCACGGCCAGCGCCGGGCCGATGGTGGCGAACACCCCGAGCGTGGCGAACGAGAGCGCCAGGAACGTGATCGCGACGGTGCCGGCCGAGCCGGCGATGACTTCACCGATCGACGTGAGCGCCGATACCAGCGCCTGATCGGTGGCGACGCCTTGTCTGATGAACTCCTGATATCGACTGAACAGGAATATGGCGTAGTCGGTCCCGGCACCCATCATCATGCCGGTCATCAGCACCAGGGTCTGCGGTCCCACCGCGAGACCCAATAGTCCCAGTCCCGCCACCAATTGTTGCGCCACGATGAGCGAGACACCGATGGTGACGAGCGGCAGCAACATCGCGACCACGCTGCGGTACACGATGATCAGGATCGAGAAGACGAGGATGCCGGTGGCCGTCTCGATCATGTGCTGATCGCGGGCACCGATGTCGTTGATGTCCTGGAAGGTGGCCGACGCACCCACGATGTTCAGCGTCAGGTCGCTGCCCTTGACCACCTCTTCGATGGTCTTCTTGGCATTGCGGTACGCCAGCTGGCCGGGACCGGTGCCCATGCTGCCGACGAGGCTGACGGGCAGCTGCACCGCTTTGCCGTCCTTGCTGGCCATCACCTGGCGCAGCTCGGGGATGTGGATGAAGTCCTGCGTGGACCGGACGTTGGTCTTGTCGGCGTTCAGCTTGTCGACCAGGCGCCGGTAGACCTCTTCGTCTTCCTTGCTGAAGCCCTTGTCGTTGGTCAGCAGGACCACCGCGATGTTGCCGGCGTCCGCCTCGCGGAACGCGTTCTTCATCGCGTTGCTGGCGATCAGCGTCGACGAATCGGGCGGCAGGAACGGCGGCGGGCGGCGGCTGGCCACGTCGACCAACGTCGGAAGAGCGAGGAAAAGAACGATCGCGATGCCGACCCAGGACGCCAAAACCACGACGGGACGCCGCACCACGAACTTGCCGAGTGCGGCGAAACCCGCATGTGCCAAAGCACCGCTTGGCCTGGCACGTTTCAGCATCCCCGACAGGCTACACGCCGCAAACGGATCTGATGCACCGACCGGCACCCCAATATCGACGCCGCCAAAGAGCCGCATTGCTGTCGCCATGCTGTAATCGGGTGTGCCACTGATGAAGTCACCTACCCCCCGCCGTGCCTACGGGCATCCGGCGCCCTCGTTGCCATTCATGCCCCAGCAATGCGGAGATCAGCGGCAGACCGATATGTGTGGCATTCTGTGAAGTTTGCTATCGCCATTCATGGCACGCGTGGAGACATCGAGCCCAGCGGCGCCGTGGCCAGAGAATTGCTGCGCCGCGGCCACGAAGTTCGCATGGCGGTGCCGCCGAATCTGGTTTCCTTCGTCGCCTCGGCGGGCCTTCCCGAGCCTGCCAGCTACGGCGTGGATTCTCAGCAGCAACTGGATGCCGACATCTTTCGTGACCACTTGAGCATCAAGAACCCCGTGAGTGTCGTCCGCGAACTCCGGGACTACATGACGCAGGGCTGGCAGGACATGAGTGCCACTCTCACGGAGGTCGCCGCGGACGCGGATCTGCTGCTCGCGGGGACCACCTATCAGGAGGTGGCCGCCAACGTCGCCGAGCATTTCGACATCCCGCTGGCCGCGCTGCACTACTTCCCGTTCCGCCCCAACAGCCAGGTGCTGCCGGTACCGCTGCCGCTGCCGCTGATCCGCCGCGGCTTCGCCGTCGGCGAGTGGTTCCACTGGCGCATGCTCAAGGAGGCCGAGGACATCCAGCGGCGCACCCTGGGCCTGCCGCCGGCCACCGTGCGGGCGGTCCGGCGCATCGAGGACCGTGGGGCCCTGGAAATCCAGGCCTACGACGAGGTGCTGTTCCCCGGCCTGGCGGCCGAATACGGCGACGCCAAGCCCCTCGTCGGGTCCATGTCGATGGAGCTGCAGACCGACACCGACGCCGACGTGATGGCGTGGATCGCAAATGGCAAGCCGCCCATCTATTTCGGCTTCGGCAGTATGCCGGTGGAATCCCCCGCCGAGGCCATCGCGATGATCGACGCGGTGTGTGCCGAGCTCGGCGAGCGGGCGCTGATCAGCTCGGGCGTCTGGGATCTGCCGGACACCACCACACTGGGCGACCACGTGAAGCTGGTCGGTGCCGTCAACCACGCCGCGGTGTTCCCGCTGTGCCGGGCCCTGGTCCACCACGGCGGCGCCGGTACCACCGCGGCCGGGCTGCGTGCCGGCGTGCCGACGGTGGTGCTGTGGGTCAGTGCCGACCAGCCGGTGTGGGCCGGGCAGGTCAAGAAGCTGCGGCTGGGCGCATCACGCCGGTTCTCGAAGACCACGCCGGCGTCGCTGAAGTCCGCGCTGCGCACCGCGCTGCAGCCGGAGTGCGCCGAGCGGGTGCGGGCCGCTGCCGCGCGCATGACGAAGCCCGCGGACAGCGTCGCACGCACCGCGGATCTGCTGGAAAAGGCCGCCCAGGCCCGTTAGGGGCCTGGGCGGGACCGCCCGTCAGTAGATGGTCAGCGGCGTGAGGTCGAATTCCTCGAGCGTCTCGCGGACGAGTTCACGCAGCATGGCCCGGCTGTTCTCGGCCCCCACCTGGTAGCCGACGATGCCGAGGTTCACCCGGCCGTTGTAGCGGCCGGACGCGACCACCAGCAGGCCACCGGGCCGCTCGATGTCGGCCCGCTTGACCTTCTGCTCGACGCCCCAGCAGTTCAGGAACGTCGCCTGGTTGACGCCGTCCGGGCGGCACATCAGGTCCGGCAGCTCGGCGAAGTTGGAGCACGTCACCGGCATGTCGCCGAGCACCAGGTCGGCCGTCTTGTTCACCGCGCGCAGCGGGATGAACGGCGTCAGCGGCAGCAGGATGAACGACTCGTCCGGCTGCTCCTTGGCCGTCGACAGGGACGTACGCAGCGCGCCCCGCAGATCCGTCAGGTCCTTGGCGACGTGCGTCGGATCGACGGTGAGATTGGCGAACGCCATGGCGTTGGCCCGGGTGTCCTCCATCGAGGTCCGGTCGTTGACGGCCACCATGAGCGCAATGTTGTTGTCGTGCTTGCGATGCCGTTCCATCCGCACACCGAGCCGGGCGGCGAATGCCGCCGCCAGGGAGTAGGTGTTGCCGCCGAGCGTGGCGCACTTGGCGTCCCACTGCTCGACGTCGATGTGGGTGCCGGCGAACGGCAGCAGCACGTACTCGTCGGGGTTGCCTGCCGTCACCGCGGGCCGGGTGTCACCGGACTTGGAGATTTCGTGACGCCGGCGGTGCAACATCTTGGCGGCGGCCACCACCGTGCGCCGGACCTCGGGCCAGTCCCGCCGCGCCTGACGCAGGTCGGCGCGCAGACCCTGCCAGCGGGTGCGGGAGCCCGGCTGGGCGTAACCCAGATCGCGGCCCTGCCCGAGCACAGACTCCATGATCGCGGCCACCGCACCGGTGCCGTCGATCAGGCAGTGCGACAGCGCCAGCGCGACACCCGTCGAACCGTCGCTGAACTTCTGGACGCCCAGGTGCCAGCCGGGACCGTGCTCCGGGTCGATCGGGATCTGCGACCGCTCCTCCAGCCAGTCGGTCAGTTCCGAACGCGGGCGGGCGGTTTCGACGATGTCCAGCGGGCGCTCGACGGCCGGCGCGGCCACCCAGCGGGCCCGGCCGAACGGCAGCGGCGAGCGCTCGATGCGCCGGGCCGCCAGGCTCCGGCCGAAGTTATCGTGGAAGCGGCGCAGGCCGTCGAGGTCGACGGGTCCTTCGTAGAACCACAGCGCCAGCATGACCTGGACCCGACCGCTGGCCCGGTACGACAGGAAGGTCGCCTCGTCCATGTAGTCCAGCCGGTCCTGCGGACGGTCCAGTTCCGGGGGCAGCTTGGCGAACCGGCCGCGGCCGGTTTCGTTCAACCGGGTATCAGTGGACAAAATAGACCTGGCCCTTCACTTCGGTTATTCGGTTGTCGAACTTGGGATTACGCGGATTATTCGTAGACCGCGGTGAGGCCGAACTCGGCCAGCGTCGCTTCCACGTGCGCACGCAACGTCGCCTTGGTGTTCTCGGCGCCCGGCTGGTAGCCGATGACCGCCATCGACACCCGGCCGATCAGCTGCATCGAGATGACGGTGAGGATGCCCTTGCGGTGCTCCATGACCGCACGCGGCACCTGACCGTCGACCCCGCGGGCCATGACGTATTCGGCGGGTGTCCCGTCGACACGCGCCAGATCGTCCGGCAGCACACCGAGGTTCGAGCAGAACACCGGGAGCTCACCGAACCCGACCGCGATGTCCGCGGCCTGGATGACGGCCCGCTTCGGGATGAACGGCGTCAGCGGCAGCAGCTCCAACTTCTCGTCGGGCTCCTCGCGCATCTTGCGCAGGGCTTCCTTGATGACCGCCCGCGTCTCCGTCAGATCCTCGGCGACGCCCTTCGGGTTGACGCGGGCATCACCGATCAGCACCGCGTTGGCACGGGTGTCCTCGAGCGTGCGGTCGTTGATGGGCACCACCAGCGGCACCACGCCCTCGGCCTCGCTGAACCGGCCCATCCGCTCGGACAACCGCGCCGCGAACCCGGCGATCAGCGCGTAGCTGTTGCCGCCGAGCGCCTTGGCGCGCGCGTCGAACTCCGCGGCGTCGATGAACGCCCAGATCGCCGGCACCAACAGGTTTTCCTTGGCGCTGGCCTCATCCAGGTGGGCTGCCGCCGACTTTCCGGAACGCCGCAGCTCGCTGCGCTTCTGGTACGCCTGCTTGGCCGCCGATTTGATCGAGCGCCCGAGTTCGGGCAGGTCGCGGAAGGTCTGGCGGAAGTCGGCACGCAACGCCTGCCATGACGACCTGGTCCGCGGCTGCGGCAGACCGAGGTCGCGCAGCTGGCCCGTCACCGACTCGAACACCGTCAGCATGGCACCGCCGCCGTCGCCGATGCAGTGTGAACCGACGAGGCTGACGACCGTGGCGCCGTCGTCGAGCGGCTGCACACCCATGTGCCAGGCCGGGCCGAACTCCGGGTCGACGGGGATCTGCGCATGCTCGTCGAGGAAGTCGCCGAGCTCGGCCCGCGGACGCACGGTCTCGTACACCCGCAGCGGCGCCGGCGGCCCCAGCGATGACACCCACCGGTGCCGGCCGAACGGCAGGATCGACGGCTCGATGCGCCGACCGGCCAGGCCGTGACCGAAGTTGTAGTGGAACCGGCGCAGGCCCTCCATGTCGACGGGATGCTCGTACACCCAGACGCACTGCATGACAGCGGCCTGGCCGGTGGCCCGCAGGCCGAGGAACATCGCCTGGTCGACGTAGTCGAGCACGCGGCTCTCATCACCGTCGTTGTTGTCTGCCAACCAGCGGCGCAACAAAGGCACGCGCGGCGGGCGCGTGGAGGTCGTCACAACTCAGCCCTTCACAGCTCGAATCAGTTCGCTGCGGCAACCGTTGTGGCGCAAGGCTTCCGAACGTCCCGCACCAGAACCGCCGTCGGCGACCCGCAGGTACACCGCGCGCATCGCGTGCAGGTACTTGTCCACCGATTCACGGGCGATGGGGTTGTCCGGGTAGGCGATGGTGACCGAGGTTTCCTTCTCGGAACGGTTCACCCAGATGCCGATCTGGTACGCCGAGCGCGCGTCGCTGTAGACGCGGCCGTTGAGCCGTTCCCACTCGTTCATGATCGCCGGCGACAGCGGCGGCAGGTTGGTGTCGAGGTACGACACCATCGGCACGCCCGGGTCGGCCTTGCGAATGCCCGGCACCTTGCCCTCGGCCAGTTCGAGTACGCGCTCGAACGGGACGTGTGCCAGGTCCATGCCTGCGTCGAACGCCTTCTGCATGGCGCGGGCGGTGTCGCCGAACGACTCCGGCACCACCGGGACGCTGATCGGCACGACGCCGGTGAACCAGCCCGTCGTCATGAACTCGGCCGGGGTGCGGCGCGTCGTGGTCGGGGTGATGACGTTGTAGATCGGCCGGCCGGTCAGTTCGTGCTCGGCGAGCGCCGCGCACGCGATGACGCCACCGATGACGCGGGCACCCGCGGACAGGCAGGCCGACTCGAACCGCTCCGACTGGTGCTTGTCCATCAGCCGAACCGTCAGCATCTCACCGCCGCAGGGCACCGACGGGTCGCCGAGCGGCAGCGGGAAGCACGGCAGGGTGCCGTCGTTGGCCTCGGCGAACTTGATCCAGTCCTTGACCTCCGGCGACTCGAGCGTCAGCGCCGACGTGAACTCCGCCTGCTTGATGCAGTAGTCGTCGTAGCTGCCGGCGTCGGCCAGCGGGATCGGCGGGGCGCCACTGACGAGAGCCGCATACATCAGGTGGATTTCGACGAGCACCAGTCCCATCAGCAGTGCATCGGTGTGCACGTGGTCGATGCTGAAGTAGAAGGTGAAGTGGTCGTCGCGCTGGATGATGCCGAAGTGGAAGCAGTCCCACTGCAGCGGATCGGGCGTCGCGAGGACGTGGTCGCGCCACTGCTGCGCGTTCATCTCGCCGTGCTCGGTGGCCACCAGCTTGATGTCGCGCGGGCTCTTCGCCGTCCGGCGGACGACGACGTCGTCTTCCGTCAGCTCGAACCAGCTGTGGAACGTGTCATGCCGCCGCACGTAGGCGTTGATGACGTGCGTCATGGCCCGGACGTCGCACTTGCCCGGCATGTCCCATGCGGCGATGTTCAGCCGTGCCATGTCCGTGCCGTTGCGCTCGTGCGAACGGAACGCGCGGATGTGCTGGCTCTGCTGATAGCTGACCGGTACCGAGCTGACCGGTGCGTTGCGCAGCTTGGCAAGCGATGCAGACGAAGGGTTCCAGGAAGTCAGAACACCCGAGGAACCCATCCAGTCATGGATGGTCCTAATCGCAACCATGTTCACTCTCCTGTGCTTCGGTGAATTCAGCGCGCGGCTTCTGTGACGCCCTACTCTGACCCGTCATGTCGAAATCGCCGTCGAAATCGCCTCCCCCAGGCGTTCTGCCAGTGCTCGGACATTCGTGATGTCCGACGAACCGATCCGGACTCCCGTCTCAGCTTCGATACGGGTCCGCAGTTCCAGCGCCCCGAGCGAATCGAGGCCGTACTCGGCCAACGGACGGTCGGGATCGACAGATCGCCTAAGTATCATAGACATAGCGTCGGTGATCAGGCGCCTCAGACGAGCCGGCCGCTCCTCCTCCGACAGGGCGTGGAACTCCGCGAGGAATTCGCTGGTGCCCGCACCACCCCGCCCGATGTTGGCGAACGACTCCGCAAACTTGCTGGCCTGAGCGAAAGCCACCAGCCAGTCGGCCCCGGCCACCGGCGCGTAGCCGGCGTAGGCGCGGTCGTGACGGATGATCGCGTCGAACGCGTAGGCGCCGTCCTCCGGATCGATCGCCATGGCCTCGTCGGCCGCCATGCCCTGCCCGGCGCCGATCTTGGCCCAGGCACCCCACGCGATGACCGTCGCCGCCAGCCCCTGCGCGCGGCGCCACTGGGTGAACGCGTCCAGCCAGCTGTTCGCCGCCGCATACGCACCCTGTCCGGGCGAGCCCACCATGGCGGCAGCCGACGAGAACGAGCAGAACCAGTCCAGCTCGGACCCGGCCGTCGCCTCGTGCAGGTGCCACGCGCCGTACACCTTCGGCGCCCAGTCGCGTTCGATCAGCTCGTCGGTGATGTTCGGCAACGTCGCGTCCTCGACCACCGCGGCGCCGTGCAGCACGCCGCGCAGCGGCTTGCCGGTCGACTCGGCCGCGGCGACCAGACGCGCGGCGGTGTCGGCGGCTGCGATGTCACCCAGCACCACCTCGACCTCGGCGCCCTTGCTCCGGACGGCCTCGATGGCCTTCGCGGTCGCCGCACTCGGCTCCGAACGCGCGTTCAGCACGATGCGTCCGCAACCACCCGCGGCCAGCTTGTCGGCCAGGAACAGGCCCAGGCCACTCAGACCGCCGGTGACGATGTAGGAGCCGTCGGCCCGGTACACGGGAGCGTGCTCGGGCGACAGCACGGCCTCGAACTCCCCGGTGTGCGGGATGTCGAGCACGAGCTTGCCGGTGTGGCCCGCCGCGCCCATCACGCGGATGGCGGTGGCGGCCTCGGCCAGCGGGTAGTGCGTGGTGTCCGGCACCGGCAGCACACCGTCGGCGATCTGCCCGAAGATCGTCTCGAGCATGCCGCGCGTGATGTCGGGGTTGGTCAGCGTCAGCAGCGCCAGGTCGAGCGCGTAGAACGACAGGTTCCGGCGGAACGGGAACAGGCCCATCCGGGTGTCGCCGTAGATGTCGCGCTTACCGATCTCGACGAACCGGCCACCGAAGGTCAGCAGCTCGACACCGGCCTTCTGCGCCGCACCGGGCAGCGAGTTCAGCACGACGTCGACGCCGTAGCCGTCGGTGTCGCGACGAATCTCCTCGGCGAAGGCGGTGCTGCGCGAGTCGTAGACATGCTGGATTCCCCAGCTGCGCAACAGGTTTCGACGATCTTCGCTACCGGCGGTGGCGTAGATGTCGGCGCCCGCGGCCCGCGCGATGGCGATGGCGGCCTGGCCCACACCACCGGTGGCGGAGTGGATCAGCACCTTGTCGCCGGCCTGGATACGGGCCAGGTTGTGCAGGCCGTACCACGCGGTGGCGTGCGCACTGGGCACCGCCGCCGCGCTGCCCTCGGGCAGGTCGTCCGGAATCTTCACGGCCAGGTTGGCGTCGCAGGTCACGAACGTCTTCCAGGCACCGGTCAGCGAGATGCCCGCGACCCGGTCGCCGATCTGATGATCGGTGACACCCGGGCCGACCGCGGTGACCACACCGGCGAAGTCCGCGCCCGGCTGCGGCAGCCGGCCCTCGAAGCTCGGGTACCGGCCGTAGGCGACCAGCACGTCGGCGAAGTTGAGGTTGGACGCCGCGACCGACACCTCGATCTGGCCCGGTCCCGGAGCGACGCGCTCGTACGCCGCCAGCTCCGCCGACGACAGGTCACCGGGGGTCCGGATCTGCAGCTGCACACCGTCGGTCTCGGGCCGCACGACGGTGGTGCGACGTTCCTCGGGCTGCAGCTGGCTCAGGTTCAGGCGCGCGGTGTACCACTCGCCCGACCGCCAGGCCGTCTCGTCCTCTTCGGAGCCGGACAGCAGTTCGGCGGCGACGTGCGCCACGTCGGCCTGCACGTCGAGATCGATCTGCGTCGGCCGCATCGCCGGGTACTCCATGCCGATCGCCCGGATGAAGCCGCGGATGCCGCCCTGCTCCAGGTTGGCCACGTCGCCCGGCGCCACGGTGCGGGCACCGCGGGTGAGCACGTACAGCCGCGCCGGCTGGCCCGGCACGTCCGGCAGACCCCGCACGATGTGCACGAGCTGCTCGACCTGCGCCACGCCACGCTGTGCGGTGGACAGCGACGCCGAGGCCGCCGGGCCGTCCGGGGCACCGGTGACGACGACGACGCCCTTGAACGGCTTGGCCGTCAGCGTCTCCTGCAGCGACTCCAGGTTGGACGCGTGGTCGGCGTCGGCCGGCCACGCCATGGTGGAGACGTCGGCCTCGTCGGACTGCAGCACCTCGGAGAGCTTCTCGGTCAGGCTGTCCGCGTCGGCGGCGGCCGAGATCAGCAGCCAGCGACCCGGATCGACCACGTTGGCGACCGGCGCGTCCTGGCTGCGCCACTCGATGTTCAGCAGGCGCTCGTTGAGCAGCCGCTCGCGCTGGCCCTCCTCGGACACGCCGGTGCCGAGCCGCAGGCCGCTCACGGCCAGCAGCACCGCGCCGTTCTCGTCGAGCACGTCGATGTCGGCTTCGACCGCGGTCGGCGAGAGGCTGACGAGCTTGACGTAGCAGTAGTGCGCGTTGCGGGTCGACTCGTAGGCCCGCAGCTTGCCGACGCCCAGCGGCAGCATCAGCGCGCCGGTGGTGTCGCCGTGCAGATCGGGATGCGCGGCCACCGCCTGGAAGCAGGCGTCGAGCAGTGCGGGGTGCACGGTGTAGGCGCTCTGCTGCGACCGGATGGCACCGGGCAGCGCGACCGCGGCGAGCACCGTGGTGCCCGCGGTCGTGTGCGCCGCGGTCAGACCGGAGAACGCCGGGCCGTACTGGATGCCCCGCTCGGCGAACCAGGCACGCAGGTCACCACCGTCGACGTCTTCGGTGTGGGCGGCGACCAGCTTGGCCAGGTTGTAGCTCGGCCGGGAGGCGTCGTCTTCGATGGCGTGCAGCGTCGCGGCCGCACGGCGCACCTGCTCGCCGTCCTGGTAGGTCTCGACCAGGAAGTCGATGTCGCCCGACGGGACGGCGGTGGCGACCGCCGACACGGCGGTCTCCTCCTCGAGCAGCAGCATGGCCTCGAACGACACGTTGCGGACCTCGGAGGCCTCGCCCAGCACCTCGCGGGCCGCGCCGAGCGCCATCTCGCAGTACGCCGCACCCGGGAGCGCCGCGACGTTGTGCACCTGGTGGTCACCCAGCCAGGGCTGCACGCCGGTACCCACGTCGGACTGCCAGACGTGCCGCTCGGGCTCCTCCGGCAGCCGCACGTGTGCGCCGAGCAGCGGGTGCACCGCCAGTGACGCACCGCCGGGGGCCTGCTCGTGCGGATCACGCGTGAGGATCAGGTGGTTGCGGGTCCAGGTCGGCAGCGGTACGTCGACCAGCACGCCGTCCGGGTAGATCACCGAGAAGTCGATGGCGGCACCGGCGGTGTGCAGATCGGCGACGACATCGCGCAGACCGTTCGGCACGTCCTGTTCGCGACGCATCGCGGCCAGGGCGGCGATGCCGATGTCCTGGTGCGCGGCGTTCTGGTTGACCGCGTGCACCAGCAGCGGGTGCGGGGCCAGCTCGATGAACACCCGGAAGCCGTCGTCGAGCGCGGCCTGCACGGCCGCACCGAAGCGCACGGTGTGGCGCAGGTTGTCGACCCAGTAGTCCGCGTCGTAGTCCGCGGGGTCGCGCGGGTCGTACTGCGTGGCCGAGTAGTACGGCACCGCCGGCTCGTCGGGCTCGAGGTCCTCGAGGGCGTCGGCGAGCTCGTCCAGGATCGGGTCGACCTGCGGGGTGTGCGACGCGACGTCGACGGCGACCTCGCGGGCCATCACGCCACGCTCGTCCCATTCCTTGACCAGGGCGCGGATGGCGTCCTTGTCACCACCGACGACGGTCGACTGCGGCGAGGCGACGACGGCGAGCACGACGTCGCTCACGCCGCGGGCGCCCAGCTCGGAGAGCACCTGCTGGGCCGGCAGCTCCACCGAGGCCATGGCGCCGGAGCCCGACACCTTGAGCATCAGGTTCGACCGGCGACAGATCACCTTCACGCCGTCTTCGAGCGACAGCGCGCCGGAGACGACGGCGGCGGCGGACTCACCCATCGAGTGGCCGATGACCGCGCCGGGCTGCACACCGTAGGACCGCAGCGTGGCGGCCAGCGCCACCTGGATCGCGAACACGGCGGGCTGGATGCGGTCGATGCCGGTCACCGTCTCACCGGCGGTGATGGCTTCGGTGATCGAGAAGCCCGACTCCGCCTCGATGAGCGGCTCGATCTCGGCGATGGCGGCCGCGAATGCGGGCTCGGCCGCCAGCAGGCCGGCGCCCATGGCCGCCCACTGCGAACCCTGACCCGAGAACACCCACACCGGGCCGCGGTCACCCTTACCGGCCGCGGCCTGGTACGGGGTCTCGCTGTCGGCGACGTCACGGAGCGCCTGGATCAGGCCGGCGGCGTCCTCGGCGAGGACGGCAGCGCGCACCGGCCGGTGGGCGCGGCGACGCGCGAGCGTGTAGGCGGTGTCGGCCAGGTCGAGGGCCTCGCCCTGGGCGGCGGCCCAGTCGGCCAGTTTGCCGGCGGTGCGGCGCAGCTCCTCGGCCGAGGTGGACGACACGGGGAACAGCAGTTTGCCGCCGAGCCCCTGTCCTTCGGACCCGACGACGCGCGGCGACGACTCGGCCGGCGCCTGCTCGACGACGGCGTGCACGTTGGTGCCGGACAGGCCGTAGGCGGACACGGCGGCGCGGCGCGGGTGGTCGGCGGTCGCCGGCCACGGCACGAGGTCCGTCGGCACGAACAGCCCGGTGTCGATGGCCGCCATCTCGGCGGGCATCTCGTTGAAGTAGAGGTTCTTCGGCACCACGCCGTGCTGCAGGGCCAGGACGGTCTTCAACAGGCCGACCGCACCCGACGCCGACTGCGCATGCCCGACGTTGGTCTTGACCGAGCCCAGCACGACGGGCCCCTGCTTGCCGTAAACCGTTGCCAGACTTGAGTATTCGATCGGATCGCCGACGGGAGTTCCGGTGCCGTGCGCCTCGATGTACCCGACGGTGGCGGGATCGATGGCGGCGAGGTCCAGCGCCCGCCGGTAGACGGCGACCTGGGCGTCCGCGCCCGGGGTCGCGATGTTGACCGTGTGGCCGTCCTGGTTGCTCGCCGTGCCGCGGATGACCGCGAGGACGCGGTCGCCGTCGCGCTGCGCGTCGTCCAGGCGCTTCAGCATGAACATGACCGACGCCTCGGCGGAGACGAAGCCGTCGGCGGCGACGTCGAAGGCGTGGCAGTGGCCGGTCGGCGACAGCATGCCCTGGGCCGAACCCGAGGACATCTTGCGCGGCTCCAGCATGATCGACACACCACCGGCGAGGGCGGCGTCGCTCTCGCCGTCGTGCAGGCTGCGGCACGCGTTGTGGATCGCGAGGAGACTGGACGAACAGGCCGAGTCGACCGTGTACGACGGGCCGTGCGCGCCGAGGTGGTACGAGACGCGCCCCGAGGCCAGGCTGAAGTTGTTGCCGGTGAAGCCGTACGGGCCCTCGATGGCGTGGGCGTCGGCGGCCAGCAGCTGGTAGTCGCCGTGGGTCATGCCCACGAAGACGCCGGTGAGCGAGCCGGCCAGGGTGGCCGGATCGATGCCCGCGTGTTCCACGGCCTCCCAGGAGGTTTCGAGGATCAGGCGGTGCTGCGGGTCGATCGCGGTGGCTTCGCGGTCGCTGATGTTGAAGAAGTCGGCGTCGAAGCCGGCAACGTCGTCGAGGAAACCGCCCCACTTGGAGACCGACCGGCCGGGCACGCCGGGCTCCGGGTCGTAGTACTCCTCGGCGTCCCACCGTTCCAGCGGAACTTTGGTAACCAGGTCGTCACCGCGCAGCAGGGCTTCCCACAGCTCGTCCGGCGAGCTGATGCCGCCGGGAAGCCGGCATGCCATGCCGATGATCGCGACGGGTGTCGTCGGTGACCCACCCACTTAGCTACCGCCTCTCCGTGCAGTCCGGCCGGACTCCGACACACCGTGCCGGGTGGCTTTGCAGACCGCGCTCAAAATCTCTGCGAAATCGTCTTTGCCGCGTTAAACAAACTGGCTCGAAATCCTACCGGGTCAAATTAACTGATCCGCCGATTCGGGGCTACCCGTTTCGGTCGAATCGCTACCAGGCGACCGTCAGCAGCGGATATCCGCAGCACACTCGCTGCGGAAGGCCCAACCCGCCCGGCGCGCCGTTGCGCAGGGGTTTGGTTCGGAGCCATTTCGAACCAGCCACGGGGCGGAAGCATAGCGGTCCGTAGCGAACATCGTTCACCCCAGCACCGCGCCCGCACAGGACCTGCGGCAGCACAAATGTTTGCGCGGATATGGTTATTGAAATTCGAGCAACGCAGCGAAAATCGTAGAACTACAGGCTGCGGCCATAAAATCGTATTGTCGGCAATGGTCGATACGCATGGTACGAAATATCTACTGTGACGAACTCCGCTCGATACGGGCAAAAAATCAACATGCCGGACATCTGCGCGTATTCGAAAGTCCGGTGCACAGGGCGGTCCGCATCGCTTCCGATGCGGACGCATATCTCGCGCGCGCAAACTCCGTCAGCCCGCAACCGGAGCTGGATCGGCGTATGGCGCACCGAACTCCGTGACCCGGCAGAAGCCGTTGCTGCGCGCCTGCGCCGCGCCGTACCGCACCATTGCCGCGAGCGCCACGAAACCCGCCTGATCGGCCAGCATCAGCGGCGTCAGCAGGCGGTTGTGCACGAAGCCGAAAGCCAGACCGCGGTCCGGATCCGCCCATCCGAGCGACCCGCCGAGGCCGACGTGCCCGAACCCCGGCATGACACCCGGGAACGGCACGCCGTGATACCCGAGGTTGAAATCCATGGGCAGGCCGAGGCCCAGGTCGGGGAAAACGCTGCCGGTCCCCTGCAGCTGCGCCACCGTGCCCGCGGACAGGAACCGCAGCCCGTCGATCTGGCCGCCGTTGGCCATCGCGCCGTACACGCGTCCCAGTGATCGAGCCGTGGCCACGCCGTTGGCGCCCGGCATCTCGGCATCCAGCAAGGGTGTGTCGCCCTGCGCCATGGACCGCATGCCGGTGAAGTACATCGAGCCGAAGCCGCCCGAGAACGGCAACCTCGCCACGTGCGGCGCCACCGCGTCGAACAGCGGATTGCGGATGCGGAACTGCGGGCCGATGATCTGCGCGGGCTGCGTGGGCGCATCCGCGGCCGGGCGGCCGAGATGCAGACCGTCGGTGCCGAGCGGCTCCGCGAGCTCGGTGCGGAACAGCTCCCGCATGCTCTGACCGGTGACCGCGCGGGCCAGGCCGGACAACAGCCAGCCGTAGGTGATGGCGTGGTACGCCGGACGCCCCTTCATCCAGCTCATGGGAGCCGCGGCCAGCCGCCGCTCCATGAGGCGGTGGTCCATCAGCTCGTCGCGCGTCGCGCCGTTCAGCTGCGACAGCCCGGCGCGGTGCCGCATCAGCTCCCGCACCGTCACGCCGGCCTTGCCGTTGGCCCCGAAGGCCGGCCAGTACTCGGCGACGGGCGCGTCGTATTCGATCAGGCCCCGGTCGGCCAGTCGGTGGATGACGGTCGAGGCCAACCCCTTGGTCGCCGAGAACACCATCGCGCCGGTGTCGGCGTCCCACGGCCGGTGGCCCCACCGGTCGGCCCACCCCGTCCACACGTCGACGACGGGAACACCGTCGAGGTAGACCGAGAGGGCGCCGCCACCCAGATATCGGCTGGGGAACAGGGCGGAAAACGCCCGCACCACAGTTGCGAAGTTGGGGTCAGCGGCACCGTGGACGCCCTGCGGAAGAGGTCCGCCGGCGGACCGGAGAGGCGCGACGTTGCGCTCCCGGCGAATAGCGTTGGTCATTACCAAATGATGACGTGCGCCTGCCGCAGATCATCTCCGACGTTATCAATCTGTTAGCTAAATAGTCTGGATACACAGGTTCGGCGTGTCCGGTATACCCACTTCAAGATCGCACTTACGCCGGCGTAACCGCTTGCCGAGCAAGCGTTCTGATGGCGAACTCAGTGGTCAAGGTGCCTGCCTGGAGAAAAGTCAGGTAGCCGGAAACAGGCTCTTCATGATTGAGGGTGTAGAACGGTCAGCTGCTGTCGGCCTGTGATTGGGGTGTCTGGTTGGCTGGGTGTGT
>NZ_JBJIAK010000015.1:0-114728 GCF_045310915.1 Mycobacterium sp. SMC-17
CGGCGCCGGAGACCAGACCTTTGGGGTCTTGACTAAAACCGCCGGGCGTGACTGAACTACAGGTAGTAACGAAAGGAAACCCATGGCCAAGAATCGCGTGTTCGTCGTCGGTGTCGGCATGACCAAATTCGAGAAGCCCGGCAGCCGCGAGGGCTGGGACTACCCGCAGATGGCCAACGAGTCCGGCAACAAGGCCCTGGCCGACGCCGGCATCTCGTATGACCAGGTGGAGCAGGGTTACGTCGGCTACTGCTCCGGCGACTCGACCTCGGGCCAGCGCGCCCTGTACGAGCTGGGCATGACAGGCATCCCGATCGTCAACGTCAACAACAACTGTTCGACGGGTTCGACGGCGCTTTACCTTGCCGCACAGGCGATCCGCGGCGGCCTCGCCGACTGCACCATCGCGCTGGGCTTCGAGAAGATGCAGCCGGGTTCGCTTCAGGCAGGTGCGCAGGACCGCGAATCGCCGCTGGGGCGGCACGTCAAGGCCCTGGCCGAGATCGACGAGTTCGCCTTCCCCGTGGCGCCGTGGATGTTCGGCGCGGCCGGCCGTGAGCACATGAAGAAATATGGAAGCACTGCAGAACATTTTGCAAAAATCGGCTACAAGAACCACAAGCATTCGGTCAACAACCCGTATGCGCAGTTCCAGGACGAGTACACGCTCGACGACATCCTGGCCGCCAAGATGATCTCCGACCCGCTGACCAAGCTGCAGTGCTCGCCCACCTCCGACGGGTCGGGCGCGGCGATTCTCGCCAGCGAGGCGTTCGTCGACAAGCACGGGCTGGCGTCGCAGGCCGTCGAGATCGTCGGCCAGGCCATGACCACCGACTTCGCCTCGACGTTCGACGGCAGCGCCGCCAACATCATCGGCTACGACATGAATGTCCAAGCCGCCCAGAAGGTTTACGACCAGGCGGGCCTGGGCCCCGAGGACTTCCAGGTCATCGAGCTGCACGACTGCTTCTCCGCCAACGAGCTGCTGTTGTACGAAGCCCTGGGCCTCTGCGGCGAGGGTGAGGCGCCGCGCCTGATCGACAACAACGACACCACGTACGGCGGCCGCTGGGTGGTCAACCCGTCGGGCGGCCTGATCTCCAAGGGTCACCCGCTGGGTGCGACGGGCCTGGCCCAGTGCTCCGAGCTGACGTGGCAGCTGCGCGGCACCGCCGACAAGCGTCAGGTCGACGGTGTCACCGCGGCCTTGCAGCACAACATCGGCCTCGGCGGCGCCGCCGTCGTGACGGCCTACCAGCGCGCCGAGCGCTAGTCACCTCCCCCGCGAGCTGGGGGTACCCCTTCTGCCGAGCCGGGGGTACCTCCAACTTGCGAGCAGACGTAAAACTGTCGTTTTCGCTTCGAAAACGACAGTTTTACGTCTGCTCGCCGAACTAGCTAGCCGTCGAACATGGCGTCGACGAGGCGGCGCAGTACCTGACGGGTCTCACGACGCGTCTTCTTCGGGTCGTCCGCGGTGGCGATGAGCATGGCCGCCTCGTCGAGGGCACCGATCAGCACATGCGCCAGCGCCCGCACCGGCTGACGGGCCAGCTGGCCGGCTTTCATGGCCTCACTGAGCAACTGCTCCGTCATGCCCAGGCTGTAGCGCTGGGCGACGTCACGGAAGCCCGCCCAACCCAGGACACTCGGGGCGTCGAGCAACACCAGCTGGCGCACCTCCGGGTCGCCGGAGACTTCCAGCCAGGCATCGACCGCGGCGCGAACGGCATCGGCCGGTGACGTCGCCCCCGATGCCGCCACCATCGCCCCCATCCGGGCCATCACGTCCTGTTCCACCACCTCCACCACAGCGAGGAAAAGCGCTGCCTTGTCGGTGAATTGGTGATACATCGCGCCCCGGGTCACGCCCGCGGTCGTCGCGATCTCCGGCGTGCCCACCTCGGCATAACCACGCTCGCCCCACAGTCGCCGCGCGGCAACGATCAACGCTTCGCGGGTAGCCGCGGAGCGCTCCTCCTGAGTACGCCTCTTGTTTTCCATACACCCTGTTGGTAAGTTGCGGACAGCCTGTTTGTAAATGAGTATCGAGCTAGGAGTCATCCATGTCGATCATCGAGATTAACGCCGGAACCATCCATTTCGAGGAATTCGGGCCGAAGGACGGCAGGCCCGTCGTCTTCGTGCACGGATACATGATGGGTGGCCAATTGTGGCGCGAGGTCGCCGCGCGCCTGGCCGAACGCGGCCTGCGGTGCATAGCCCCCACCTGGCCGCTCGGCGCGCATCCCGAAGCGCTGCGCCCAGGCGCCGACCGGAGCATCCACGGCGTCGCGCGCATCGTCGCCGACACCCTGGCCGCATTGGACCTCGACGACGTCGTCATCGTCGGCAACGACACCGGCGGTGTGGTCACGCAGCTGGTCGCGGTCCACCACCCGGAACGCATCGGCGCCATGGTGCTGACGAGTTGCGATGCGTTCGAACACTTCCCGCCACCGATCCTCGAGCCGCTGATCCTGGCGTCACGTTCCAAGGCGCTGTTCCGGGCGGGCTCGCAGGTGTTCCGGGTCCCGTTGGTCCGCAAGCGCGCGTACGCCGGGCTGGCATACGCGGACTTCGACGCCCTGACCCGGGAGTGGGTGCACAATACACAGTCCAAACCGGCTGTCGCCGAGGATCTCCGCGTGTTCACCAGCTCCCTGCGCACCGAGGTCACCACCGGAGTCGCAGCGCGGCTGCACGAATTCGACAAGCCGACGCTCATCGCCTGGTCGGCTGACGACGAGTTGTTCGAGATCGGCGACGGCGAGAAGCTGGCGCAGATCATCCCGAACGCCCGCCTCGAAATCATCGACGGCGCAAAGACGTTCTCGATGCTCGACCGCCCGGACCGCCTCGCCGACCTGATGTCGACCGTCGCGGTGCGCGCCTAGCTCGCGAGAACTAGATGGTGACGACGTCGTAGGCGCCGTCGGCGTACCGGGCGCGGATGGTCTTCTTGTCGTACTTGCCGACGCTGGTGCGGGGCACCTGGTCGATGAACGTCCACCGCTCCGGCAGCCACCAGCGAACCACCTTGTCCGACAGGAACTCTCGCAGTTCATCAGGTGTCGCCGAAGCGCCCTCGTGCAGCACGACGGCGACCAGCGGGCGTTCCTGCCAGCGCTCGTCGGGCACCGCGACCACGGCGGCTTCCAGCACCGCGGGGTGCGCGATCAGGTGGTTCTCCAACTCGACCGACGAAATCCATTCACCACCGGACTTGATGACGTCCTTGGCCCGGTCGGTGAGGGTGACGAACCCGCAGTCGTCGATGCGCCCGACGTCGCCCGTACGCAGCCAGCCGCTGTCGAACTTGCTCGAGTCGTACCCCAGGTAGTAGCTGCCGGTGATCCACGGTCCGCGAATCTCGATCTCCCCCACCGCTTCACCGTCGTGGGGCAGCGGGGCGCCGGCGTCGTCGACGATCCGGATCTCGACGCCGCACAACGCCCGCCCGGCGGTCGCCCGGCTCTTCCAGTACTCCTCCTCGGACGCGCCCGGGAAGGGCTTGGCGGTCGTGGCCAGCGGCGAGGTTTCGGTCATCCCCCACGCCTGGCGGATGTGGACGCCGTACCGCTCCTGGAAGATGCGCATCATCGACAACGGCACGGCCGAGCCGCCGCAGCCCACGATCCGCAGCGACGAAATGTCGTGTCCCGGATTCTTTTCCAGGCAGTTCATCACGTCGTTCCAGATGGTCGGAACCGCGCCGGCGATGGTCGGGCGATGCGTCTCGATGAGGTCGATGAGCGATGCGCCATCGAGGAACCGGTCCGGCATCACCAGGTCGGCACCGGCCATCAGCGCGGCGTACGGCAGCCCCCAGGCGTTGGCGTGGAACATCGGCACGATGGGCAGCGTCACGTCCTCGCTGCCGACGTCCAGCGCATTGCTGGTGCACGTCGCCATCGCGTGCAGGAAGCTCGAACGGTGGCTGTAGACAACACCTTTCGGATTTCCGGTGGTGCCGCTCGTGTAACACATGGCGGCCGCGGACCGCTCGTCGATCTCCGGCCAGTCGAAGTCGTCGGGCTGGGCGGCCAGCAGCTCGTCGTACCGCAGCACGGTCTTGCCGGCGCCCTCCAGCGGCGCCAAATCTCCTGCACCGATGGCGATCACCGTGTGCACCGTCTTCATCTGCGGCAGCACCGGAGCCAATTGTGCGGTCAACGAGAGATCCGCGATGACGACGGAGTCCTCGGCCTCATTGGCGATGTAGGCGATCTGCTCCGGGGACAACCGGATGTTGAGGGTGTGCATCACCGCGCCCATCGACGGAATGGCCAGGTAGGCCACCGTGTGTTCGGCGTTGTTCCACATGAACGTGGCAACCCGCTGGTCTCCGGTGATGCCGAGCCCGCGTAGCGCATTGGCCAGCTGCGCGGATTGCCGGCCGACTTCGCCATAGGTCATGGTGCGGTACTGGCCGCCACCGAGCGCCGTGGTGACGGTTCGGCGATAATTCTGGCCAGTCGCGTGCCGCATGATCGTGGCGATGGTGAGCGGGGCGTCCTGCATCGTACTGAGCATCGTGAATTTCGCCTCTGGGTTGCTGCCGCTGGGATGTCGAGATGCTAGCCGACCCTGCGAGGTAGGAGGATGATTAGCGTTGGCACGACAGGAGAAAATCATGCGCAGGAATTGGACGCTCGCCGCGGCGACAGTCGGCGGGGTGGCCACGATGCTGGCGCCGGCCGGATTGGCCGCGGCCGAATCGGCGCAAGACACGATCAACCGGCTGCAATCTGAGGGCTATGTGGTGACGATCGACAAGCTCGGGACGGCGCCGGTGTCCGAGTGCACGGTGACCAGTGTGCGCAACCCGCAGCAGACGACGCAGTTGGTGCCGTGGGTCGGCCCCGGCCTGGGCCGCAACAGCAATTCCATCCTGCTGCCACAAACCAGCCGGACCATTTCGGTGTCGCTCGACTGCACGGGTACGCACTAGCTCCCCCGGACACCAAAACGCCCCCGCCGGCCGGCGGGGGCGTTTTTCTTTGGACTGTCTAGACGGTCGCGGGCTCCAGCGCGCGCACCTCGTTCATCGAGACGGACTTGGTCGCCATGAACTGCGAGTAGAGCAGCGGCTTGGGGGCCTCGACGGCGACCGCGGTGACGTCACCGACGACATCCGCGACGTACAGGCGCGAGCCGTCACGGCTGACGGTGACGCAGGACGGCTGGACATCGGCCGCGATGGTGTCGACCACCGCGTTGGTCTGGGTGCAGAACACCGAGACGCGGTCGTAGTCGACGACGTAAGCGCGGGTGCCGTCGGCGCCGAGCACCAGCTGGGTCGGAGCGTCGCCGACGGGGAAGCGACCGGTCACGCGGCCGGCAGCCAGGTCGACGACGTGCACCTCACCGCGCGCAGTCAGGTCCGAGGTCAGCACGTAGGCGGTGTTGTCGGGGCCGAGCGCCAGGCTGCGGATCGGGGCACCGATGACGATGGTGTTCCGGATGCGCGCGGTCTCGGTGTCGACGACGACGAGCTGGCTGCCCATCTCGTCGGTGGTGGCGACGTACAGCCGGCGACCGGTGTGGTCGACCGCGAGGGCGTCGATGCTGATGGCGGCGCCGGTGGCGATCTCGATGGTGCCGACGCGGTCGGCGGTGATGTCGATGACGGCGACGTCGATGTAGGTGTCGCCGGCGCGGCCCGCGAACACGCGCTTGCCGTCGGGGCTGACGGCGAGGGCGCTCACGCCCGAGGCCAGCGGGTAGGCGGCCAGCTCGGCGCCGGTGGCGACGTCGATGACGGCGACGCCGTCGAACTCGGCACCGGACACGGCGACGTACGCCCGGTCAGCGGTGGCGACGACCGCGAACGGCTCACCGTCGACGGCGATGTCGCGGATGCTGCGGGTGCGCGGCTCGATCAGCGACACCATGTTGTCGGCGTAGCTGGTAGCGACCAACTGCCCCGCGCTCTCGGCGATGTCGGCGATGGTGCCGCGGCCAACCTGCGCGATGTCCATGGTTCCGCGCAGCGCCTGAGCGCCAGCCCGCTTCGCTTTTGCACGAGCGTTATTATTTGCCACGATCTTCGGTACCTCCGCCAGCGCGGCAACGCGCCGGTAGTCGATTGCCCGTCCGGGTGCGCCCGGATGAGCGCTGCTGTCAAGAAGTGTAGTGATCCCCACCGACATTCCGGACGGCTTCAGCGACGCCTCGTCACGAATTGATCAGAAGCTCTTAGGAGTTACTTATGTTGTGAATTGTTATGCACTTGTTATCAATGGCGATCGATGCTCCGACCTGCGTAAACAACGCCTGAATTCAAATTGAGCAAACATAGGTCCGCCTCATTCCTGAGGGTTTCCAAGCAGGGTTTCCCGGCATTCCCTGGCAAAGTGAGCGAAACATCACACCGCGACACGAACGCATAGAATCTCATCCGCCTCACCCGCACGATAGAACCCAGGTTCCACTTCTGTTCATCGAGATCGCAACAGCGTCGAGGCCCGCCTGAGCGGGCCTCGAGATTCGCTGTTATCGACGAATTCACATTTTGTTCATGATGTGAGGGCGGTCACACCGGCGTTGCCGGACGGGTGCTCGACACTCGAGTCGAGCATCGTCAGTTCGTCGAACGGATCGGCGCCGTGCAACACGGCCGCGGCCTTTGCCCGGTCGAGTGTCCCGGTCCACGATCCGATCAGCACCGTGGCGACGGCGTTACCCGAGAAGTTGGTGACGGCCCGCGCCTCCGACATGAACCGGTCGATGCCGACGATCAGCCCGACACCGTCCAGCAGGTCCGGCCGGTGGCTCTGCAGGCCGCCCGCCAGCGTCGCCAGACCCGCGCCCGTGACGCCGGCAGCACCCTTGGAGGCGACGATCATGAAGGCCAGCAGCGCCAACTGCTCCCCGATCGCCATCGGCCGCCCCATGGCGTCGGCGATGAACAGCGCCGCCATGGTCAGGTAGATCGCGGTCCCGTCGAGATTGAACGAGTAGCCGGTCGGCACCACGACGCCGACGGTGCTGCGATCCACGCCCAGGTGCTCCATCTTGGCGATCAGCCGAGGCAGCGCCGACTCCGACGACGAGGTCGAGAAGATCAGCAGGTACTCGCGGGCCAGGTAGCGGACCAGCCGGAAGATCGACATCCGGGTCACCGACCACAGCAGCACCCCGAGCACACCGAAGACGAAGACGACGCAGGTCACGTAGAACCCGAGCATCAGGGTCAGCAGCTGGGTGACGGCGCGCCACCCGGTCTGGCCCACGACGCCGGCCATGGCACCGAACGCGCCGATCGGCGCCAGCCACAGGATCATGATCAGCACGCGGAACACCAGCTTCTGCAGGTGCTGGACGCCCCGCAGGATGGGTTCGCCGGCCGTACCCATGGCCTGGACCGCGAAGCCGACGAGCAGGGCGATGAACAGGGCCTGCAACACGTTTCCGCTGGTCAGTGCCGACAGCAGGGTCTCCGGGATGATGTGCGAGACGAAGTCCATGAGACCGCCGGCCTCGTGCGCCTTCTGGGCCAGTTTCGCGCCCTGACCGGTCGCCTGTGCCGACAGGTGCAGGCCCGATCCCGGGCTCAGCAGGTTGCCGACGACCAGGCCGATCGCCAGCGCCACCGTCGACATGGCGAGGAAGTAGCCGAGCGAGAGGCCGCCGATCTTGCCGACCGTCGCGGCTTTGCGCACCGACCCGATGCCCAGCACGATCGTGCAGAAGATGACCGGGGTGATCATCATCTTGATCAGGTTGACGAACAGGGTGCCGAGGACCGCGATGTCCTTGCCCACCCCGGGTGCGATCAGGCCGACGGCCACACCGCCGACGACGGCGACGAGCACGGCGATGTACAGCCAATGGGTGCGGTCGCGACGGGGCGCTTGATCAGTCATGTCGGGCAGTCCTCCGGCCTCGTTGTCGAAAACTTCTGCAAGGATGTTTGTCCAGAACGTGAGGCACGTCACGCATATGTTCATTTCGTTCACGGAAGTTCACGCGGGGACGCGGGAGCAGGCGGATTACAGAAGGACGCAGTGATGCGCAGTTGGCCGGCCGCGCCGCGCTGGTCCCTGGCCGGCCAGATCGTCGCGCTGCAGATCGCGATCATCATCGTGGTGGTGGCGGCCGGTAGCGCCCTGGCCGTGGTGCAGTCCCGCCGCACCAACGATGCCGCGGCCAAACAGCTGCTCACCGGCATCGTCACGGCACTGGCCGACGCGCCGTCGACGGCTGCCGCCATCCGGGCGGGCAACGCCACGGAAGTCCTGCAGCCGGTCACCGAAACCGTTCGGGCCCAGACCGGCATCGCCTTCATCACCGTCATGGCACCCGACGGGACCCGGTTCACCCACACCGACCCGCGCCAGATCGGCGGCCGTTACCTGGGCACCATGGAGCAGGCCCTGAAAGGCCGGACGCACACCGAGTTCTACACCGGGACCCTGGGCCGGTCGGTGCGCACCATCACCCCGGTGCGGGACAGCTCCGGACAGGTGCTCGGCCTGGTCGCCGCCGGCATCACCGAGACCACGCTGACCGCGCAGTGGCGCCATCAGATCCCGGTGATCGCGGCGATCGGCCTTGCCGCCCTTGCCCTTTCGCTGGCCGGCACCTGGCTGATCCGGCGCCGGCTGCTCCGTCAGACCCACGGGCTGCGCCCGGACCAGTTGCGGGTGATGTACGAACACCACGACGCCGTCCTGCATTCGGTCTCCGAAGGCCTGCTGGTGTTGGAGAAGGGGCGCGTGGCGCTGGCCAACGACGAGGCGCGCCGGCTGCTCGCCCTGCCGCCGGGCGCGGTGTCGAGGTCCGATCTGCCGGACTTCCTGCGCGCGGCCGATCCCGGGGTGCGCGACGAGGTCCACGTGACCGACGACCGAGTGCTGGTGGTCAGCCGGTCACCGGTGTCCGGCGCCTCGGGTTCGGAGGTCGTGACGATCCGGGACCGCACCGAATTGCAAAGTACCCTGGGCGAACTCAGCTCGTTGAAGGTCCTCACCGACTCGCTGCGGGCGCAGGCGCACGAAGCGGCGAACAAGCTGCACACAGTGATCACCATGGTCGAGATGGGCCGCCCGTCCGATGCCGTGACCTTCGCCACCGACGAACTGGAGCTGTCCCAGCGACTCGTCGACCGGCTGTCGAGCGAGGTCCGCGAACCCGCCCTCGTGGCACTGCTGCTGGGCAAGAACGCGCAGGCCCACGAACGCGGTATCGAGTTCACCGTCACCGCGGATTCGCAATTACCCTCGGACACTTCACAACTACCGCTGAGTGGCCCGGAAATGGTGACGGTGTTGGGCAACCTGATCGACAACGCGATGGACGCGTGCGACCGTGACGAGCCGTGGGTCGAGGTGACGGTGCGGTGCGAGCCGGGCGCCGACCTGCTGATGCGCGTGGCCGACAGCGGCACCGGCATGGACCCGGCGACATTCGAAAACGCCATGCGCCGTGGCTATTCGACGAAATCGGCGCCCGGGCACGGACTCGGGCTCGCCTTGGTGGCGCAGGTGGTCAAGCGGCACGGGGGCACGCTGTCATCCGATGTCAGCTACGGTTCGGTGGTGTCGGTGACGATCCCGGCGGCAATCGCATGACCACCGTACTGATCGTCGACGACGATCCCCTGATCGCCGAGGCGCACCGCACGTATGTCGAACGGCTGGAGGGATTTTCCGTAGCCGCGGTGGCCCACACCGCGCGCGAGGCCATCCAGGCCGCGACGCGGGCGACCACGACCGACGCGCCCATCGACCTGGTCCTGCTGGACCTCGGACTGCCCGATGCCAGCGGCATCAGCCTGGCGTCGGCGCTGTCCGGGCTGCGACCCGCTCCGGACATCATCGCCATCACCTCCGAGCGCGATCTGGAGATGGTGCGCGCGGCCGTCGCGCACGGGGCGTTGGCGTATCTCTTGAAGCCGTTCACCTTCGCGGCGTTCCGTGATCGGCTGGAGCGCTACGCGCGGTACCGGACTGCGCTCCCGGCCGGAGTCGATGCGGCCAGTCAGGCCGAGGTGGACCGGGCCCTCGCCGAATTACGCACCGGCGCAGACAAATCCGCGGCCCCGAAAGGTGCGGCGACACTGACCAACGACGACATCGCCCGCGCCGTTCGGGACAGTCCCGACGGCCTGACGGCCGACGAGGCCGCCAAAGCGGTCGGGGTGGCCAGGGTGACCGCGTGGCGCTATCTGGAACGCCTGGCCGACGACGGAACCGTCACGCGCCGAAGCGAATACGGCGGCACGGGCCGACCCAAGACCCGCTACCTGTGGCGTTGACTTCGCCGGGTGTGACAGCATCGGATCATGAGTCGCGACGACGATCCAGAAGCCCGCATCCGCGAGCTCGAGCGCGCGATGAACGACCGGCCCAGGGCCTCGGAGTTGACCGAGCCCGGCCAGCAGTGGCACCCGCCCACACCGGTGGCAGGGCAGCCGTACGCCGCCCAGTACCACCAGCCCCAAAAGACCTGGCCGCCGCAACCGTTGCCGCCGGGCGTGCCGAGCACCGCGGCACGCCGCATGATCCTGGGCGTCGTCGTCCTCGCCGTCATCGTCGGCCCAGTGGTGGCCGCGATCATCTTCGTCACCAACTTGACCGGCAAGAAACACACGACGTTTCTCCCACCTTCCCCTGGCCGCCAGCCCAGCATCTCGGTCGCCGTCCCGACCCCGCCGCAACCGGGCGACGAATCGTCGGTGGTCGTCAACGGCACCACGGTGATGTCGGGCCCCGGTCTCGTCGAATTGCCGCCGCAGTCCGACGATCCCAACCGGCCCATTCAGGTCGCGGGGGTGCGCGGCCACCGCACCGTGGCGTGCAACGACCGCAAGATCACCATCAGTGGGGTGTCCAACAGCGTCACCGTCACCGGGCACTGCTCGGCCGTCGAGGTCTCCGGCATCGAGAACACCGTGACCGTCGACTCCGCCGACAAGATCGTCACGTCTGGCATGGACAACCACGTGACGTACCACTCGGGAAATCCGGAAGTTCCTGATCCGGGTCGGTCCAACACCGTCAGCCGGGGCTGAACCGCTGCGTCAATTTCCCCCGAATCGGGGGACGACGGGTGCCCGCCGCGTCCATAATCTCGTTGCCATGGCGCACAACGGAAATGACGATTGGACCCAACCCGCAGCTCTGGCCATCCCGAAGGAGGGCTACTTCGAGCTCACTCGCGGTCGCTACGGGCCGGTCTTCCCACGTACCCCGGCGTGCTACGGCTTCAACATCATCGCCAAGGTGCTCGACGGCCATGAGCAGGCGATCCGCGACTACGGCAAGCAGCTCGAGGCCGCGGTCGCGGCACAGCCCGACGTGCTGGCCCCGCTGAAGCTGCACTACCTGCGGTGGAACCTGTTCGACGTCGGTTCGGGCCTGCGCTTCCAGTACCAGGGCATCTTCGACACCGACTTCGACAAGTACACCGAGGACGCCGTCAAGCTGTTCAGCTCGACGGGCATCACCACGGCGTTCACCCATCTGGAGGGCTTCCCGGCGGACTGGAAGACCAACCCCGAGGCGTTCATCATGTTCGTCCGCGAGCACCAGGTGCCGAGCTTCCTGGAGTACGGCGAGTACCCCTACGTGACGGCCGTCGAGATCAAAAAGGCCCTGCGGCTCAAGGCCGCGTTCTCCGACATGTTGGACCAGATGCAGTGACAGCACTCGAGTTCGACGATATTCAGCACATCATGCTGACCGGGACACCGCACCTCACCGGTCGGTACGAGTTCCTGTCGTTCGACACCCCCGAGGCCGGGCAGGCCTGGCTCGCCGAGATGGTTCCGCTCGTGCAATCGGCCACCGATGTCCGCGAGACCGTCAACATCTTCAAGCGGTGGGTGAACCTGGCGTTCACCTGGAACGGCTTGCGTGCGTTGGGACTTGACGAGCAGACGCTTGCCACTTTCCCGGCCGAGTTCCGCGAAGGCATGGCCGCCCGCGCCGACATCCTGGGTGATACCGGCGCGGCCGCGCCGGAGCACTGGGTGGGCGGGCTCGCGGGTGACGACCTGCACGCCATCGTCATCCTGTTCGCGCGGGACGAGGAGGAGCGGGTGCGGTGCGTCGGCGAGCACGACGCGCTGTTGGCCCGGTGCCCCGGCGTGCGGTCGCTGTCGCATCTCGATCTGGCGGCCACGGCGCCGTTCGAGTACGACCACGATCACTTCGGCTACCGCGATCCGGTGTCGCAGCCGCAGATGGCCGGTTCCGGCGAGACGCTGATCCCCGGCGCCGGTGGAGCGCTGGCCCCGGGCGAGTTTCTCCTCGGCTATCCGGACGAAGAAGGACTGGTGGCGAATCAGCCTGCCCTCGAAGTGCTTTCCCGCAATGGCAGCTACATGGCGTACCGCCGGCTGGAGGAGCATGTCGGAACCTTCCGCGACTATCTGAAGCAGCATGCCGAGGACGCCGAGGGCCAGGAGCTGCTGGCCGCCAAGTTCATGGGCCGGTGGCGCAGCGGCGCGCCGCTGGTCCTGGCGCCCGAACATGACGATCCGGAACTCGGCGCGGATCCGATGCGCAACAACGATTTCGACTACGCGACGATGGATCCGCACGGATACAAATGCCCGGTCGGCTCGCACGCCCGTCGGCTCAACCCACGTGACACCGAGCCGAATCCCAATCGGCGCAGGATGATCCGGCGCAGCGGCACCTACGGCCCGGCGCTCCCCGAGGGCGCCGCCGACGACGGTGTCGAGCGCGGTGTCGGGATGTTCCTGATCTGCGCGAGCCTGGTGCGGCAATTCGAGTTCGCCCAGAACGTGTGGATCAACGACACCGCGTTCCAGGAGCTCGGCAACGAACACGACCCCATCTGCGGCACCCAGGACGGCACGCTCGACTTCACGATCCCCAAGCGGCCGATCCGCAAGATACACAAAGGTTTACCGGCATTCACCACGCTGCGCGGCGGGGCATACTTCTTCCTGCCCGGCCTGACCGCACTGCGTTATCTCTCGACACTCGGACAGCAAGGAGCATCATGAGTTCTTACGCCCGCACCTACAACCAGGCCCACATCACCCGCCCGCACAACGGCAACCGCCGCGTCAGCATCTACTGGTCGTGGAGCTACCCGTGGGAGGCCCAGCGGGACCCGGCCTTGCTGTACAACCGGTTCTCCACCATGACCGAGGTGCGCGCGGCGACGTGGCCGGCGTACGAAGGCGCCGAATACAGCGCGCGGGAGTTCCTGCAGGGCGTCGACGGCACGCTGGAGTTGTTCCACCGCTCCTCCCTGTCCTTTCAGGATGTGGCGGGTGCGGCGACCGGCCATCCCGTGGCGGTGTTCCAGCGTGTCGATCAGGCCGGCTACCGGCTGCCGATCGACGAACGCATCCTCAACGACACCGACACCCTGATGATCTTCGGACTGGACCACCTGCTCGGCGACGAGGAAGCCACCCCGGAAGAGGTGGCCGCGATCCAGCAGTGGCTGAAGCGCGAAGGCACGTGCCTGATGCTGGCCCCGCACCACGACGTCGGCTTCACCGACGACAAAGAGCAGCAGCAGATGGAGTACCTGCATCACGGTGACCCGCTGACGCCGCGCGTCCAGAATTTCAGCGGATTCGCGCGCTCGCTGCTGAAGGGACTGGGCATCCCGGTGCACAACACGTGGGGCCTGCGCCCGGCGACGGTCGAGGGCACCAAACAGATCGTGCCGCTCACTGCTTTCCGTGATCTGGATTCGGCGGGCCTGCTGCGCGACGTCACCACCCTGGCCCTGCACCCGCACCTGCCGCACTACCAGCTCACCGCCCCGGAGAGTGCCGATCTCCGGGTGCTGGGCCGGCAGTTGATCGACCAGACCCGGCCGCACCCGTTCACCCTGGCGGGCAACACGGAATTCAACGCGCTGATCCACATGCCGCCGACCGGTGACCGCGCGGGCGACATCGTGCTGGTCGACTCGACGCACTTCACCACCCTGTTCGGTGCCAGCGACAGCCTGAAGTCGTTCTGGCGCAACCTGGTGACGATGTGACGCTGGTCGATCTGGCGGCGCGCGGTTCCAACATCGCCGTCGTCCTCTTCGTGGTGTCCAGCACCCTCGGTGTGGGGCTGAGCCTGACCCCGAATCAGATTCTGGCTCCGCTCAAGGACATCCGGGTGGTGAGTCTGACCCTGGTCGCCAATTTCGTTGCGGCACCGCTGGTTGCGCTCGCATTGTGGCGGCTGCTCGACCTCGACGAGCCGCTGGGCGTGGGCCTGCTGCTGTGCGGGCTGGCCGCGGGCGCGCCGTTCCTGATCAAGCTCGCCGAGTTCGCCAAGGCCGACACCGGGCTGAGCGTCGGCCTGATGGTGCTGCTGATGATCACGACGGTGGTCTACGTGCCGATCGTGCTGCCGATCTTCCTCAAGGGATCGGCGGTCGACCCGTTCGCGATCGCGTCCTCGCTGGTGATTCTCATGCTGATCCCGCTGGCGATCGGGCTGTTCTGGCGCAAGCAGGCGGAAGCGTCGGCAGCACGCGTCAGACCGGCCATCGGGCTGCTGAGCACTGTCAGCATGGTGCTGGTGGTCGTCCTGACCATCGTCGCCAACTTCCGGGAGGTGCTGTCGGTGTACGGCACGCGGGGCATCCTGGCGGCGATCGTCTACACCGCGCTCTGCGCCGGAATCGGCTGGGCCCTGGTGTTTTTCAGCTCGGCCGCGCGGCCCGTACTCGCGTTGGGTACCGCGCAACGCAATGCGGCGGCCGCCTTCGTGGTGGCCGGCCAGAACTTCGGCGATCCGCGCGTCACGGTGATGATCACGGTGGTGCTGATCGCCGAGTTCACGATGCTGATCCCGTTCGCCCGCTTCCTGGCCCGGAAGGCCTGACGGGTCAGGGCTGGTCGAGCAGACCGAGGCGCGCCGCCTCGGCGACGGCCTCGGCGCGCGACGACACCGACAGCTTGCGGTAGATCGCCTTGGCCTGACTCTTCACGGTCTCCCGCCCCAGGTGCAGTTCGCCGGCGATCTTCTGCAGCGACAGGTGGGTCGCCAGGTGCGGGAGCAGACGCAGCTCGGCCGCGGTCAGCGATGGCCGCGGCCCGTGCTGCGCGTGTGCGGCGAGCAATTCCCGAACGCGCGCCAACCGTAGGTGCACCGACGCCGCATCGGGCTCCCGCCGGGCGGCCAACAGCCCTGCGTCGAGATGCCGCCGGCAGAGTTCCGGGTCGTCGATCTCGAGGGCGGTGGCCGCCGTCAGCGCATGTCCCAGTGCCGCCGTGCGCGCCGCCAGGTCGCCCAGCCGGTCCAGCAGCCGTTCGGTGCCCCGCACCGCATCTCGCGCCCCGGCGACGTCGCCGCGGTGGCTGCGCACCAACCCGTCCACGGCGTACACCAAGATGATGGGCACCAGGTCGCACAGGTCGCGGGAGTCGACGATGCTGCGGGCCTGGGCGCTGCGCCGCGCCGCGGACTGCAGGGCCCCGTCGTCGAGGTCCAGCAGAGCCAGATGTGCCAGCGCCACGGCCCGGAAGCCGGGAAGGTCGTCGAGCACCGGGAGCGACGATTCCAGTGTCGTCCTGGCACTTTCGGCGTCCCCGGCCATCGACAGTGCACCGCCTTTGACGGAGGCGGCCGCACCCCACCACGGGTTCACGAGGTGGTTGCCCGCGGCGCAGACCGTGTCGGCATGCCGGACCACCTCGAGCACCCCGCCGATGCCGACGAGTGAACCGACCAGGGCGGCAGCAACTTTCACTGACGGGGCACCATCCGCCAAGGCCGCACCACCGTCCGCGGCAGCGGCCAGCAGCAGGGACCGCTGGATCAGGTCGGCGTCCCCCAGCGTCAGCCCGAACCAGGCCCGGGCGATCGCGGCATCAGGATGGTCGGCGAAGACGTGCTCGTCGAGCAGGCTCAGCCGGCGCTCCAAGATGCCTGCGCGGCCATCGAATCCGAGACGCACCGCATCGCGTTCCACCAGCGCCGCGGCGTGTGCCGGGTCATCGGCCGCCAGCGCCTGCAAGAGGGCGCCGTCGATATCGCCGGACCGCTCGAGATGCGCCGCCGCGCGGGACGCCAGGGCGCGGAACCGCTCCGGATCGCGATTGCGCAGCCGCGCACGGAGCAGGTCGGCGAACAGTCGGTGGTACCGGTACTCGATGCCCTGCTCATCGAGTGAGACCAGGAACAGGTTGCCGGAGGCATGGATCGCACTCAGCATGTCAGCTGAATCTTCGCGCTGGAGAACGCTGTTCAGGTCGTCGGCGGTGAAGTGGTCGAGCACCGCGGATTCCACGAGGAACACCTCGACGGCCGGGTCCAGCCGGCCCAGTACTTCTTCGACCAGATAGTCCGCGACCAGGCGGTGCCGTCCGGTGATCGCCTCGGCAGACGAACCGTCACGCAAGGCCATGGCCGCCATCACCACGCCTGCTGCCCAACCCTCGCAGCGGTCGACCACCAGGGCGGCCGTCGGGCCGGCCGGACCGCCGACCGAGCCGAGAGCCGATTCTGCCTCTGCCACCGAGAGTTTCAGCTGCTCGGTACTGACCTCGAGCACGCCGCCCTGCAGCCGGCGCCGCGCCAGATCGAGCGGCGGAGCGGTGCGGCCGATCAACGTCAGCGTCGTCGACTCCGGGGCGAGCTGGACCAGGGCACGCAGGGCCGACACCGCCGCCTCGTGCGTCAGCTCGTGAACATCGTCCAGCACCAACACGATCGGACCGGCGGACTCCAGCGCCGCGATCGCGGCGGGAACCAGTTGGGTATCGACAGCGCGGCCGGCGCCACGCAGGTACTGAAACGTCGCGGCATCGACCGAGGCGACCTGGTCCACCGCCGTCACCAGGTGCAGCAGCAGGTGGGCAGGGTCGTTGTCGAGATGGTCCAGCCGCACCCAGGCGAACCGCCGGGTATCGGCGTCGTCCCAGAGCGCCACCGCCGTGGTCTTGCCGTATCCGGCGGGCGCGGTGACCACCACCAGTTCGGCATCCGAACCGGACAGCAATCCGGTGATCGCCGGCCGCGCGATGACCGCACCACCCAGCCGGGGCGGGCCGTAGGTGGCCGTCGGGATCTGCGCTACCCAGCCGTCCCCTGCCACCCTGGCATCGTAGGTGCGTCGCCCGCGTCCACCCAACCACGCCATTTTTGACCACAGCGTCGAATACGTTGATACGGTGCGCTCGAGGATGGGAGCGACCATGGGCAACGCAATCCGCGCCGTGGCGGCCACGGCGGCAGTGATCGGCCTCGTGGCGGGCTGCGGGGGCAAGGCCGATTCCGGCGCCAAAGGATCGTCGAGCTCCGCACCGACCGGCACCTCGGCCGCGGCGCCGGCCAGTCCCGCTCAACTGCAGGCGCTGGTCCCCACACCCGGTGGCACCGCCCAGACCTGGGGCCCAGACCCGATCGGGGACAATGGGATTCACCTCAGCTTCAAGGTGACGGGCGCCCCCACCGAGGTCGTCACGGCGTACAAGGCCGCACTTGAGGGCAAGGGCTGGGCCGTCACCACCATCGTGTCGTCCGACGGCGGACCGGGGGGTGGCGGCGGCGCCACCTACACCGGCACGCACGGCGACAGCTACGGTGTGTTCGACGGCGGCGGGATGGGCACCGAGACATACCTCAACGTGTGCGCCTGGCCGGCGAAGCCGGCCCAGCCGAACTGCAGCCGCAAGCGCTGACCGCGCTGAACACGCGCCGTCAACGACGGTTTCACTCCCCCACCATCGGGTAGCCCACTACCCGGGGTCGAGATGTCCGTGGCTGGTTCTCATCGAAATCCCCTGAAAGAACTAGACTGAACGCACCGATGCTGGAAGTGGGTGGGCGTGATGGCCGACCGGAACGGATTGCGCGGCGTCGTCGCCGTTGGCGCTTCCGCCGGAGGCGTCGAGGCTCTCACCCAGATGGCTGCTGAACTGCCTGCGGATCTTCCGATGGCGGTTCTGGTCGTCCTGCACATGCCCATCGACGCACCCAGTGTCCTGGCCCGCATCCTGGATCGCGCAGGACCTCTCCCTGCCGCCGCCGCCACGAATGGCGAGGAGCTCGAGTCCGGGAGGCTGCACGTCTGCGTCCCGAACCGTCATCTCATGATCGACGACCATCGCACGCTGGTGACCCGCGGGCCCACCGAGAACGGACACCGTCCCGCCATCAACGCGCTGTTCCGCTCTGCCGCCATCACGTTCGGGCCACGCGCCATTGGCGTGCTGCTGTCCGGGGTACTCGACGACGGTGTCTCGGGTTTGAAGGCGATTCAATCGCGCGGCGGCGCCACGATCGCCCAAACACCCGACGATGCCCTGTTCCCGGGCCTCCCATCGGCCGCGCTCGAATCCGGAGTAGCCGATTACGAAGTGCGAGCGACGGATGTCGGTGTACTGCTCAAACAGTTATCCGAGCACGTCAGCGAGGAACCCATCATGGAACCCGACCCCGGCCTTCTGCTTGAAAATCGCATCGCCATGGCCGAACCCTTCGCGACAGATTTCGAGATCGAATCCCTTGGACCACCGTCGGGATACACGTGTCCGGACTGCAACGGTTCGCTACAAACGATTGGCGAGGGCAACTACCGGTGCCATGTTGGCCACGCCTGGTCGGCGGAATCTCTACTGCGCGCTCGCGATGACGAGGTGAATGGCGCGCTGTGGGTCGCGGTTCGCAGCCTGCAGGAGAAGGCCCAACTTGCCCGGCGGATGGCGAGTAACGTCAGCTCCGGCATGCTTCAGCAACGTTTCAGCAGCCAAGCCGACGAAGCCGAACATGCGCTGCGGATACTGACCGAACGACTCACGGCCGCGGGAACTGAATGACTGACCCGGTGCACATCAGCGCACCCGTCTACGGCGGGGGCGGTGAATACACCTTGCGCTGCACGGGTGTGCTCGACGGCCTGTCCTATCGCACGGTGCGTGACAGCGTGGTCAAGGCGGCGCTCGACGAACCCCGAATGGTGATCGTCGATGTCAACGAGCTCCGGGTACCGGATGCCTCTGCGTGGTCGGTCTTCACCAGTGCCCGTTGGCATGTCAGCACCTGGCCTGATGTGCCGATAATGCTCGTCAGGGCCGACGCCGACACCTGCGCTGTCATCCGCAGCCGCGGCATCACGCGTTACGTACCGGTCTTCCCCACCTTGCAGGAAGCATTGCAATCAGAGGGCAGCGCACGCCACCGGCGACGTCACCGGGCGCGCGCGGAGCTGCCGTCCCACGTCAGCAGCATCGTCGATGCCCAGCGGTTGGTCGGCGGCTGGTTGTCCGGTTGGTCGTGTCCGGCCATGATCCCGGTAACGGCGGTGATCGCCACAGCGTTGGTCGAAAACGTCCTGCGGCACACCGATTCTTCGCCCACATTGCGGTTGGAGTACGACGGCGAATTGGTCACCGTCGCCGTCGAGGACAGCAGTTCGGCGCCGGCACAGCGCAAAGAGGACGCCATGCACGGCACCAGTCGGGTGTCCGGCCTGGCGGTGGTGACCGCACTGACTCGAGTGTGGGGCAGCCTGCCGACGTCGGCGGGTAAGACCGTCTGGGCGGTCGTGGGTCCGGAGAACGTGCTGTAGCCACGAGTAATGTTCCGGGCATCGCATGACCTACGAACAGGACACCATGGACGCCGGTACCGACGACTCCTTTGAGGCTTTGCTGCGCTATCTGCGGGACTCTCGCGGATTCGACTTCACCGGCTACAAGCGCACGTCGCTGATGCGGCGGGTCAAGCACCGCATGGATCACGCCGGCTACACGACTTTCGATGAGTATCTCGATGTGCTGCAAGCGAGTTCCGACGAATTCGCGGCGCTCTTCAACACGATCCTGATCAATGTGACGGCATTCTTCCGCGACCCCGAAGCCTGGGAGTCGATCCAGAACGAGGTGATCCCGTCGATCCTCGCCGAGCGCGGGCCCGAGGACCCGATCCGGGTGTGGAGCGCAGGTTGCGCCTCCGGGCAGGAGGCGTACACGCTCGCGATCCTGCTGGCCGAAGCGCTCGGCTTCGAGGCGTTCCGGCAACGGGTGAAGATCTACGCCACCGACGTCGACGACCTTGCACTGAACGAGGCGCGCGCCGCATCGTACGACGCGCGTGCTGTCGAATCGGTTCCGCCCGAACTGCTGCCGATCTACTTCGAGCAGATCAACGGACGCTACGTCTTCAACAAGGATCTGCGCCGCGGGGTGATCTTCGGGCGCAACGACCTGGTGCGTGACGCGCCGATTTCGCGGGTCGACCTGCTGGTGTGCCGCAACACGTTGATGTATCTCAACGCCGAGACCCAGCGCGGTGTCTTGAATCGGTTGCATTTCGCGCTCGCGCCGAAAGGTGCGCTGTTCCTCGGCCACGCCGAGATGCTGTTGAGCCACGGCGACCGGTTCACCCCACTGGATCTGAAAAACCGCATCTTCCGGAAAGCCATCGGCACTCACACCTCACTCGATCGTTATGATCCGGCGGCAGCACTATATGAGCGTCATGGCGAACTCAACGGGTTGACGACGGTCCGCGACCTGGCTTTCCGCGCCAGCCCGGTGGCCCAGATCGTCGTCACCGGCGATGACACCGTTGCCATGATCAACCAGCAGGCCGAAACCAGCTTCGGATTGTCGGCGCGCGACATCGGCCGCCTCCTGCGCGACCTCGAAATCTCCTATCGCCCAGTCGAATTGCGCTCCTACATCGAGCAAGCAAAGGTCGAACGCCGCTCGGCGCGGATTCAGGACGTGCAGTGGCAGCGCGCCGGCGCCGAGGCCGTGTGGTTCGAGATCCACATCAACCCGCTCGTCGACGCCGACAACGGGTTGCTCGGCGTCTCGATCGTCTTCTTCGACGTCACCGCGATGCGGGCACTGCTGGACAAGGTCGTGCAGACCAACCGGCAGCTCGAGACGGCATACGAGGAACTGCAGTCCACCAACGAGGAACTCGAAACCACCAACGAGGAACTGCAGTCGACGGTGGAGGAGCTCGAGACCACCAACGAAGAGCTCCAGTCGACCAACGAAGAGCTCGAGACCATGAACGAGGAGCTGCAGTCCACCAACGACGAACTGCACACCATCAACGACGCACTGCGGGAGCGCAGCGCCGAACTCGACGATTCCCGCACCTTCATCAGCGCCCTGGTCAACTCGATCCGTCTGGGCGTCGTGGTGGTGGACCGGGAGATGCGGGTCGTCATGTGGAACCGCGGTTCGGAGGAACTATGGGGCCTGCGCGCCGACGAGACGCAGGGTGTGGCCATCACGTCGCTCGACATCGGGCTGCCACTCGATGACGTCCGTCCGTTGATCGGTCACGCATTCGTCGATCCCCAGAGTTCTGGGCAAGTGATCGTCAACGCGGTGAACCGGCGGGGCCGGACGGCGCGGGTGCGGGTCGCATGTTCGTCGTTCACCTCACCGGACGACAGTCTTCGGGGCGCGCTGCTGCTGATGGAAGTGGTCGACTAGAGCTGCTTGGCCTTGTCGATCACCCGTTGCGAGAGTCCGAGCAGGTCGGTGCTACTACTCAGCGACAGGCGTTTCAGCATTTGGAAGGCTTCGGAAGCGCCAACCTGAAACCGTTCCATCAGAATCGATTTCGCCTCGCTGACCACATCCCAGTTGTCCAGCACGTGTCGAACCAGATCGAGCGGTTGTGCGCCGCCGACCGCCAGCGCGGTATGAGTCGCCACCACGTAGCCGATCTCCTCGGCGTGCCTGTCGAACGCGTGGGGTTCGTTCGCGTAGATCATCAGGGCGCCGACCGACCGGGCCGTGGTGAACAAGCGGAACGACAGCACCGCACGAATGGGCGTCGACCTGAGCACATCCCGTCGATAGGCGGGCCAGCGATCGTCGGACTCCAGGTCGTTCACCCGTAGGACGTCGCGCTTCCACGCCGCGCTCAGGAATGGACCCTGATGCTGGTACTGCTGGGATGGCATCCACCAACGCTGCGTACGGGTGGGTCATCACAACGGTGTCCAACTGAGCGGGAAAGCCCGCGGTCGTCACACCCGCGTACTTCGCGCCGGGTATCTCGCGGACAGCGTGGTCGACCATCCGCTGCAATATCGCCGCGTGGGTGCCGGCACATATGCCTGAACCACCGGCGGCATCAACGAGCCGCTGGCCGCGCCCACTGCTGGAACCGGATGTCGTTCCTGTCACGCCGCACACCTCTTGGAACAAGAGTACGCCGCAGCGGTACCCATCGGCGGTCACGGATTGATGGTGTTCTCGCCGTCCTGACGGCCCCAGACGTACTCGGATGCGAACGGCGATCCGAGCCCGAAATGGTTGTACGGCGCGATCGACGCGCCGGTGTCCATCACCATGTACGGCATGGGCCAGATGTCCCGGGTGACGGTCCAGCAACCGGGCCGGCCCATGGGCCCGCCGCGGGCGTTGATCCGGGGCAGATTGTCCGGGTAGACGTACTGGTTCGCCGAGCCGACGAGCGCGGTGTGCGATATCAGCGAATATCCATTGCCACCGACAGCGAAGGAGGTGGCCTCTACCGCGCGCGGGAGAGCCCTTATCCCGCAATCGATCTCGGGGCTGTACCGGTCGAGCACCTGGGACGTCGGGAGCAGATCTTGTGCGCCCCGCACCAGGTACGGCCCGCCGCGCTCGAAGATGTCACCGCCGGTATTGCCGAACCCGACCGATGCCATCAACGCCTGGTCGATGTTGCCGCGCTGATCATTCAGTGCGCGCTCGGTGGTCACCGCGTTCTTGAGGCCGTCCCACAGATCCGGGGACGCGTTGGCGTAGACCTCGGCCAGATCGGCCAGCGCGCGGTTGTCATGCCGGATGGACGGCATCCGCTGGTTGAGATCGGCCAGGATGACGTTGCCGTCGACCAGCGACCGACCGAACTTGTCGCCCAAGCCGTCGAGGGCCTGGGCCGCAGCGGAGAGCGTCGCGTTCAGCTTTATCGGATCGACCTGCTCGGAAATCGCGGTGATCGTTTCGAACAGCGTGTTGAATTCCGTGGTGACACTGACAGCGTTCACGGTGTCGCCGGCCTTGAGCCGCTGCGGTGTCGGGTCCGGCGGCGACGTCATGGAGATGTATTTGTTGCCGAATACCGTTGTGGCAAGCAGCTTCACGTCCACGTTGCGCGGCAGCACGTTGAGGTAGCGCGGATCGACGTTGAGGATCAGCTTGGCTTCGGCCTTCTCACCGGGTGCGGCCACCACTTCGCTACCCGTGAGCCGCCCGATCGGTACGCCGTTGTAGGTGACCTTCGAGCCGTTGTCCATCGACAGCCCGGCCCGGCTGGCCAGCACGTAAAGCTGAGCCTTGGTGTCGAAGGCGCCGCGGAACTGGAGCCAGGTGAGCGTCATTCCGGCGGCGACGACCAGTGCCGCGATCAGGCCGACGATCTTGTAGGGCGGCGTGCGATCTCGGTTGAGCGGAGCATGGACCTGGCCCGCAGCGACGGGTGGCAACGGCTGCAGTGGCGGCCGTGGTTTCGTCATGGCACTCCAGCGTCAGATCGAGGTGTGGCCGGGCGCCGTTGTCCGGCCTTGATCGAGACTGAAATGCAGGGTACGACTGCCACCACCCTGGCGGCACGCAAATGACAAACCTCTAGCAAAGCGTAAATTGACGCGACGGCCACTCGGGGACCACCTTCTTGCCATCACAAGGCGACTGTTGCCGATGTGATGACGGCCGTCAGCAAATGGGCTGCGCGTGGAGCCGGCCCTGACCTACGCTCGGCCGGTAGCGCGTACGCGCAGCAGCTGTACTGCTTCCTGCAGCGCGCCGACGTTCCACGCCAGCGCGCACGTCGTCTTTCGGCGGCCGACACCGGACAACCACGCCGCACCCCATACGAGCGACTGAAACGCAGCCCCCACTACGGCGGGCCCCAGCCACCACGGACGGAACTTGTCGAGGACGCGTGCTTCACCGCGGCCGAAATTCCGATACTGAACGAAGGCCGCCTTCAGATCGGTGCGCTGCACCTTGCTCACCACAGCGTCCGGCACCAACTCCAACATGAACCCGGCTTCGGCTGCCCGCCAGAAGAAGTCGACTTCGTCAGCGCCGCCTTTGAACCATTCGTCGAAGCCGTGCACCCGGTAGAACAGCTCGCGCGTGAACCCGCAGTTCGTGCCGTTCGCGAACACATCTTTGCGGCCCAGCGCCGGATACAGCCGACGTTCCCGAGCCAGCACGGTGCCGTCTGCGAGGATTCGATCGAGTCCACCGCCGACCGCCTGCGCTCCTCCCATGAACGCCCGGTGATACGCCTCGATCCATCCCGCGTGGACGACATCGTCGGCATCGGTGAGCAGAATGTACTCACCCTTGGACGCCGTGATCCCAATGTTGCGAGCGACATTGGCGCCAGGTGCCCGACCGGCATCCACGACGCGCACGCGCGGATCCGCGTAGGACCGCACCAGGTCAGCGGTGCCGTCCGTTGACCCGTTGTCGGCGACGACGATCTCAAACTCGGTACTGGTCTCCTGCGCCAGTAGCGCATCCAGTTGTTTGGCGAGCACGCCGGCACCGTCCCGGCACGGGATGACGACGGAGATCATGCGCCGAAACGTAGCTGAGATTCATTTGGTACGCGCGTCTTGCTGCGCGCCTGACAGGGATTTGCCAGCTATGAGACCGATTGCGGCGTCACGAGAAACTTCTCGCCCGTTGCCTTCTTGAGATAGCTGTTGAACGCCTCGGGTTTGAGCAGACCGGCAAGTGAGACTTCCTGCGTGTAGTTGCTCGCGAAGGTGGTGGTGAGCTCTGCCGCCACGCGCGCCCGGAGCCTACCGATGACCTCGGCCCCCGCACTGGCGAGGAACGGCGTGAGCAGCCAACCGCCGATGCCCCACGACATACCGAAGCTTCGGTTGAGGATCGTCGGGCCGGTGTCGAGGCTGCCGTAGATGTACACCTGCTTGTGAACCGACGAGCCGTAGCGCGAGTACTGCGTCGCGGTCGCATTGGCCGCCTGCTCCATGCCATTGAGAATCAGGCTGGCGAGCGTGCCGCCGCCGGTGGCGTCAAAGGCGAGCGTCGCGGATGTGGCCTTGAGCGCCTCGAGCAGATCGTGCTCGAATGTCGGTGCGGCCGAGTTACATACGTATTCGGCGCCCAGGTCCCGCAGGATCTGTTCCTGCTCCGCCTTGCGCACGATGTTGACCAGCGGCACCCCGTCGGCAAGGCAGATCTTGACCAGCATCTGACCCAGGTTCGACGCCGCCGCCGTGTGCACCAAAGCCGAATGTCCTTCGCCGCGCATGGTTTCCACCATGCCCAGCGCCGTCAGCGGGTTGACGAACGACGACGCCCCTTCCTTCGCCGTCGCGCCGTCGGGAAGCACCAGGCAGGCCGCGGCTTTCACGACGCGGTACTGCGAATACATGGCGCCGCCGGCGATACCCACCACCTTGCCCAAAAGCGCCTGCGCCGCGGCCGACTCCCCCGCCGCCACCACGGTGCCTGCACCTTCGTTGCCGACGGGAAGCGATTGTCCGACGCGGACGGCCAGATGCGCCAGCGCTCCGTCCGGCAAGGGCGCGGTGACGACGGGACGCTCCGGGGTGCCCGTGATTGTCGCGGCGGACATGTCGGCGCCGGGAATCAGCAGGCCCAGGTCCGACGGGTTCACCGGCGACGCCTCGACGCGGACGACGACTTCGTCCGCGGCCGGGGCGGGGATGTCGACGTCCTGCAGCGAGAGTTCGAGCGTGCCGTCCGGAGTTACCAGGGACCGCAATTCCAACGCGGTTTCGGGTACTTCGCTCATCGGTGTGCCTCCGCTCGTCGAACCGTCGCCTGAAGAGTACGCCCGGGCAATTGGCGGCCGCGAAATCGGCTGCCTGCGTGCCTTTTCCGGCCCGCACCAACTGCGGTTCTGTCGATCGACGACGACTTCTAGTGTGGGTACGGTTCCAATTCACGCATCCGTTTGAGATGGGCTTGCTGTATTTCGTCCGTGCGAGCGAGGAACCCGACAATCAGATCAATCTCCGCAGCGCTGTAATGACGCGACAACATCTTGCCGCCCTGGTCCAGCAGCGGGGAGACGAGTTCCGAGAGACGGCTGGCAGCGAGATCCGTGGCCACTACGGTTACTCGGCGATGATCGATGGGATGTAGCGATCGAGTGACGTAGCCCAGCTTCTCCAGGCGGTTGAGGACGATCGTGGTTCCAGCGGCAGTGAGACCGAGCCGCTCGGCCAGCAGCCCCGGCGTCGTGACGGTCTCGCCCGCAAAGAGAATGAGCTCCAAGGCACGTCGATCTGTGTGATTGACGCCGAGCACCCGCACCAACTCACGCGCCAAGTCATCGACCGATCCGTGCAGAGAATCCATCGTTCTCTTCAGGACTGCTGCGATCCGTGCCAGTTCAGATGCCATCGGACGAAGACCTCCCCCAAGGTTTTCCTTTGACTGGGCCTGATCATAGCGACGGCCGAGTGGTTCCGGATGGAATTATTGACGCTTTGGCTAGAACTTTGCGGGCCATCTGTGTCACCGCCGTTACCGCGATACCTACCCGGTCGCGGAACCTAACTTCTCAGCCTGGCACGACTGGAGAATCGCGATGACCCCCGACTGGGCTGTCCATCCAGCCCAGTCGAGGGCCATTCCACCGCTGCACTTCCCCAGGCGTTGCGCTGAATCTGTCCCTTATCCCACCAGCGCCGCCCATGTACAGCCGGCTACTCCTTGCGCGCCGTCAGGGTTACGTGACGGTCGTGGTGGTGAGCGTCGGAGACGGATTGGGGTAGCACGCGGTTGCGATGTTGCCGAGCCCTGTCACCGTAGTGGTCATGGTCATGCCGGGGCTCGCGTAACTGGTGCCGGCATACTTGCTGGTAATTGAGCCGGGAGCGTTGGCCGTCACGTTGATGGTGACCACGGGCGGGGTGTACGTCGCGCCACCGGCAATTGGACCGGGAACAGTAAGCTCAACATTGCTGCCCACGAGGGCCGTCGTGCCAGGGACAGATCCACCGGATGCGCTGGAGGAGACGTAGGTCGAGTTGGCCGGGACCGGGATGAGCATCTTCAAATTACTGATGCTCTTGATCGTAAAGATAGCCGCCGTCGTCGGAACCGTCGATGAGCCCGGTGCAATGGTAATCGCCACGGGAGAACCTGCGCTCACCGAAGCCGGCGCGGTGGTGGTAACCGAGGTTGTCATGCTCGACGTTGAACCCGAGGCCTGACAAGTCCAATTCACCGGGACGGCTGCATGTGCCGTCCCGGCGAAACAAAGTGCGGCAGCAAGCGCCATCGGAGTAATGGCGCCGGCACGACGCAACATGGACGTATTCGATCGCATTGTTATCTCCAAGAGGTGAAGGTAGCGACGTGGGCGAGGTGCCGCGCCGCGGGTAATGCGAAGAAAACATAACGCGCATCCAATTAAATTCCGCGCACATATTGAATACGTTTCGATTGCCGTATCGCATTCATTATTTGTTATTAGTTTTTCGGTATTGAGAATTGAATAGCAGAAAGCTATTGCCACAAAGATGTTGCATACAGAAATAGCGCAGGCATGCGACGGCCAACGGCGATACGGCAGCCGAAAAGCGCACCTCGCCCTGGCCCAGTGGCCCTGTCCGACGACAGCAATCGGCCCCTCCTTGGGCGTGGAAGGAGGGGCCGATTGGTCGACCGATGCGGCTACTTGCTACCGCCTGCGCTGCTTGCACCTGTACCGCTTGCGCCGGCGCCACTGCCGCTGCCGCTCTTGCTGGGCTTGGCGGGCTTGCCGAAACCGCTCTTGAGGCCGGCGCCGAACTTATTCAACGACGACTTCAGGTTCTCCCCCGCGGAGTTGATCGCCTTCGTCAGGCCGTCTCCGCTCTTGCCAGGTGTACCAGCCTTCGTGCCACCGTTTGACGTGGTGGTGCCGCCTGAGCCCGTCTCGCTCCCGGTCGACCCGCTGGGCTTTGCGGGCTCACCGGCCGTGCCAGGTGTACCGGTCTTGGTGCCGCTGGTCGTGTCGGTGCCACCGCTCGGTGTGGTGGTACTGCCCGCGGTCGTAACCGGATCTGGCTTCGTTTCGGTTGCGGTGGAGGGTGTTTCGGACGAAGACGAGGCGGGTTCGCCCGCGTCTGGTTTCGTGGCGGCTGGCGCCGTCGCGGCGGGTTCTGCCGGGGTGGCCTTCGTCGGCACGGTCTTCGTCGCCGTGACCTTCGCGGTATCAGGCGTCGCCACCTTCTCGGCGCCCAGCGTGACCGTCGCACCCGACACTGCGGCCGACGGAAGGGCGGACGGTCCAACATCGGCCACCTTCGCCGCGACGGGCACCGGTGCGCCCAGCGCTTGCGCGATAGCTTGGCGAATGCTGATCACCAATGCCGGGACAAAGCCCAGCCCGGGGCTCAGAATCCCCGCAGCTCCCGTCGGTGCATACCCGTTGAGGAATGCGTTGGTGAGCACGGCCGGGGCGTTGACGATCGTGTTCAGGGCCGCCCCGAGGTTGCCGGCGCGCACCCCGTCGTACACCGCTTGCGCGGTATCGACAAACGCCCTCTCGACGCCGCTCACCGTGGAGAGCAGCGAAAGCCCACGCTGACAAGAAGAGTGGGGGCAAGTTTGACGACGTTGGTGATGTTCTGCATAACCTTGCCGGGGATATCCAGTACCCCACTTCCTATCAGTGCAAAGCCGGGTTGTACCACCAGCTGGAGCATGGCGGTGAATGCCAGGTCCAGGCCTCCGTTGATGCTGCCGGCGGCCAGTAGTTGAGCTGCCTGGCGGAAGGAGTCTGGAAGTGCCTTCACAGCCGTGACGAAGCCGTTGCCGGCAGCGCCCAGCGCCGTGGCGGTGGTGTTCGCGTAGCCGAGCTGGTTGACGATGATCTGTTTCAGGATGGGAGCCGGGTCGGCCCACACCTGTTGACCGAGGCCCGAGAGGTTGTTGAACGCTGCCGTGAGGACCTGCGCCCACTCGCTAATAGGGTTAGCCGACGCAGTCAACGTCGTCGCGACGCTCGATACCGGGACCGCCGGCAGGTGCACCTGCTGCGGTGCCACCACTATCGGTGACAGCGCAATGGCACTCGCCCCGATCAGCGCCACACCGCTGGTCATACCGGTCCGGACACACGTTTGCATAACTCCCCCTCAGTAATCGGTAACCTGCACCCGCAAATTACTTCAAACCGATCACCGCGTGGGGCGAATTGCGCCGGAAATATTCGTTATTTCATATTGAAATTTATCGACAGAAAGTTAATCACAGAAAGTAATCAACTACATAAAGCTATTGCCGCAAAGATATTGCACTAACGAATATCAACCATCCTGAAAATCCGCGAGACGCCAGACCTCGGAAACGAGGATGCAGGCATGCCGAACCGGCCTCGAAAGCAAACCCACCAGCCGCGGGTGGCGCTTGGATGTCGCCGATCTAGAGTCGGCCGGCCGCGAAATCGGCTGCCTGCGTGACCTTTCCGGACTGTACATAAGAACCGTGGGCACCGACGTCGAAGCCGCCGCCCACCCAGCAGATCGGGTCCCCCTCGGCGCACTGATCGATGGCATTGGCGACGTACTGCGGCGCCAACTCGGGCAGCGGTCCGCCGGCGAGCATGCCCGCGAAACCGGTCCGCGGCGCACCGAACAGCGCGGTGGCGGCCACCCGACTGGCAGTCTGCGGCGACGTCGAGTTGGTGGCCCCTTCGATGACCGCCGCCCCTTGCGAGTAGCCGCCGAGCACCATCTTGGTCTTCGGGCAGTTGGCGGCGGTGGACTCGATGACCGACCGCGCGGCGTCGATGCCGGCGGGGGTGCTGACGGCGAAGTCGTTGCTCGCCGGGTAGTCGACCGGCGTCGCTTCAACGGTGCGCGGCGCCACCCGGGCCCGCAGGTCCTCGACGAAGGGACGACCGACACTGCCCAGGCCCGGCGGCTCGGTGGTGCCGCGGGCGAACACGACCTGAACGTCGGGGCACGGTGCGGCGATTGCGGCTGGTGCGTAGGTCGGGATGACGGGGGCGAAGGCGGCGACGGCGGAGAGCAACGCGAGCTTGCGGGTCATACCGACCGATCGTAGGACGGTGGCGCAGCTTCGCAATGGGTTTGGTCCGTCATCAGAGCGGCCGCGAGGTGATCTCCAGCCAGGCTTGGAATTCCATCTTTACGCGGCGCCGTTCCAGCCGCCGGGCATGCGAGCGTTCCATGGCCAGTCGCAGTCCCTTCGGCGGGGCCGAAGTGCCGGTCCGGTAAACCGTTGGTGCCGAACGGGTTCCATGAGCTTTCGATAACGGCGGCGCCTCTTTTCGATCCGGCAACCGAGCGGGGTGGGCGCGGCGCAGGTGGGTCGCCGTCACCTCGCACGCGGCGCCAACGAGTAGCACCAACACTGCCGCCACTTCGTAGTCCGCGTACATCATGATGGCGCCTTCTCTCCCGTGCTCACCGCACCGGCGCACGGCCTGGGCCTTCGTCGGCTGAGAATTCGAACTGTTGACGCTCTCTACGATTGTCCGTCAAACCGCACCGCGATATAGCCCGAAGAGCGATCTTTAGTGCGAGATGGATCGAGTACCAGCGCGCCCCAGCGATGCGGGGTGATCAGACCTTCGTGGCGCCCATATCGAAGGTCAACTGCGTTGCCGTGACCGCTCGTGACAAATCTGACGCCAGGTAGATGACTGCATCGGAGATGTCGTCGACGCTCGCGGCCGCTCAGAAACGGCTGCAGCCAGCCTAGGCAATCGTGGTGCCGATGAGGACAGTCAATTCGCCGGAGTCGGCGGCGTTGCCGGCCGGCTGCGCGAAGATGTGTCCCGCGGATCGAGCGGTGTCACTGAATTCAGTCGACGAGATAGTCCAAGATTCAATCGGCGTGCAGCGCTGGAAGATTCCGCGGTCATACCAATCCTTCAGCACCGGGGCGGGTGGGGCGTATGCGACCTGCGCCGGATGTGGGCTGCTGTCAGGTGGGCAGGTACCCGAGCTGTCCTTCATCCACGTCGGATCGCCCTGGATTCTGATGGTTTTCATGAACTGATCAAAGTCGGGTCGCGGCGCCATGAAAGCGGCTTTGACGGTTCGGGCCTCCGAGCCCCACGTGGTCGTGCTGACGGTAGCGGCCAGCGGCGCGAAACTCGCCGGGACGCGAGCGTGGACGAAAGTGGCGTTGAGCTGTTGAGCAGCCTGGTCTTTCGGGATGTCCTTGGTTTTATCGAGTTGATCGGTTGCGCATGCGGCGGTTGCCAGCACCACGAAAGCGGTCATGGCTGTGGCTGCGATCCGGTGGGTGATATCGGTGGTGGTGCTCATGTCATGGCATCCTTCCCTGGACGCGCTGCACACTGCCGGATCCGGTGACGAGGAAATCTTGGGCGATCCCGACAGCTTGCAAGTCGTGCGCCATGTTGGAGATGTTGTGGCTGAGGTCCGACGGCATCGGGGATGTTGTCGCGAAGTTGTACCAGTCCATGACGTCGTTGCGGTAGTTGGCGGTGTAGGTGCCGTCGGGGTTCATCGTGATCGTGTACGCGGTGGAGACCGAGTAGTGACCAAGCGTACGAACCTCGTCGCCGTCGCTGCCGGCCACTACGGCCCAGGGAGTAGTTCCGGACAAGGTGACCGGCTTTCCTGTGCTTCGTGCTTGAGCAAGTGCGTCGCGGGTGATCGACTGCAGATTCGTGTTGACCTGCGCTGCAGGCGTCGCCGCGAGGTCGTTGTAGCCGTTGGCGCTGTCGCTGAGCCACCGGTCGACGACATCCGCAGGTAGCGCCTTCGGCGTCCCGGTGTTGTCCAGGTAGTGGTCCAGAAATGCGGCAGCATTGGTCTGGTTGTTGCGGAGCATCTCCAGTTCGGCTGCGGCGACTGCTTTTTGTTTGAGGCCTTCGGTTGCCACCGATGTCCACCGGCGATCCCCTCCATGCTGCCAGGGGTCATCATTGGCGACCGGGGTTCGTGGCGGAGGCAACGCGGGATCGGGACCGGGTGCAGCAGGACTTGGAGTGCCTTGGGGCAGTTCGAGACTGAGTGCCCGAGTAAGGTCGTCGTCGATTGTATTCGCCTCTGCGAGCGCTCCGGCGACGCGTCGCTGTAGGTCGGCCATCTGCTGCTGGTAGGCCATCGAAGATGCCAGCCGATCAGGGTCGGTGGGGGCAACTTCTCCTGTGGCGCGATTGATGGTGAATCCCTCGGCGCGCGCGTCGCGGTCGATCGCCGCAACTGTGGCTTTGAGGCCCTCCACATCGTCGGCGAGCTTCCCGCACGCTGCAGCGGCCGCCTGCATCAGCTCGGAATGGCTGCCCAGCTGCGAACTCAAGCGGTCGAGCGATACACGTGCAGAATCGCTGGCCTGCCCGGTCCAACTGGCGACGATCGGCAGGATCGCCAATCCAGCCATGACCTGCTCGGCCGACGATCCGCGGCCAGCCATGGCGTCGGCGACCTCGTGGATCGCCCACGGGCTCCACTTGTCGACGTCGGAGAGGGAGACAGTCATGCTCGACTCGTGATGTCAGCGGGGCGCCGGTCGAACCGCCGGTCCCATCTCACGGGCCAGAGCATCGGCGGAGCTCGCGTCCGATTGACTGTAACGCTGCGAGGCGATGCGGAAGTGCTCGCCCATCGTCTCAATGTGACGGCATAGATCGTCGGTGACGGCCTGCATTTCGGCGAGCCGGGCTTGCAGCACCAAGGCCGATGTTCCGACCCATCCGGCCCCGGCGCTGTCGATCGCGGCGTTCGCAGCGGCGTGCGCTACCTGCAGATCACGGCCGTGCATATCCATATGATCCGCGGACAACGCCAAATCAACAGGGTCCACACGCAAATCAGACACAGTCCCCCCGGACAAGTTGTGCCGACGCTGAATCACCGGCTGAAGAAATGCTACCTGGCGTTCAGATCGCGTTCCGGCATCAAAACCTGGCGCGGCCCGCCTGGTCGAGACACCGAGGGCTGCGCGGGCCGTTTACGCGATCACGCTACTCACAAGACTCAGCAAGGCTGAGCCGAATACCGATTCGCGACAACTTTGTGCCGAGAGTTGCCGGCCTATCGAAGTCCACCTCATATCCGCTACTGCCAATACTCTCGACCGCCCAAGCACAACATCTACCTGCAGCACATCGAACCGTGGCCAAGGGTTGGTGCATCCAATCGACCGACTCCAGGGCGAAAAGCTAGCGGTGTACGGGATAGCGGTACCCGTTCGCCGTCGGTGGTTGCGCATTGACGAGGCCAACGGGCTGAGCCGGCACGCCGTGTGCGCCGGGTCCAGCCAGAATCAGGCCGTGGCCGAACGAGATTCGCAGGCGCAAGTCGAACCGGGCCTGGCGTTTGATGACTTCGGTCCGTGCGATCTCCAACGCCGCGGTGATGGTGCAACGCCCGGATTCGACAGCCGCGATCCGACCTTGCTGAACGACCAAAACTACCAGGTCCATGTCGAAGCAGACGGTCAACTCCACCTCGACGGTGCCGGCCGGCTTGCCATTGACGAAAACCTGGACGGTCCACGGGTGGCTGAATTCGATCTTGTGCGTCACCAACTTCACGGTCTCCCGGGCCGCTGCATTGTCGTGCGTCCGGCGGGCAGCCGCCACGAGCTCATCGAACTTCTTCCATCCGTCGACGGCCAGAGCGAGCAGGCTCAGCGAGAGTTGTTCATCAGTCTGTCTGGCCACCTCGCCCTCGACGAGCGGCGTCACCCCGGGGAACCGCGCAACGAGGTTGTTGATCGTGCCGCTCTGGTGCAGCGATTCGGTCAGCGCCCGAGTCGGTTCGACCACCGCATCGCAGTACAGGAGGTCGCGAACGGTCACCGTCTCAGTCAACGCGGATGCGATCATCATCCACCCCTCTCAAGGTCACGACATCAGGCTTGGAATGCACCGCCACGCGGATGGCGAGCGTCGCCTCACCGGCCGCCGGCGTCGCACGCAATGTGACAGTGGCAGGACCACCGGGTCGCGTGACCACCTGGACCCACGGGGGCCGAAGTGCGCGCCGGCCGAAGTGGACGGCCGCGGCCAGCAGCAACACCGCAAGGACCGCGGCGACCAGGACGAGCGGCCACCACTCATGCGTCTGCGACGGGATAATGGGAGGCGGTGGCACCGTCGGGGGCGTGGCTGGCGGTGGCACCGGAAGTCCTACGGCCACAATGGCGAAATCCCCAGTGTCCCAAGCTGATCCATCCGCGCACGAGGCACGCACTGTGTGACTACCCACTGCGGCATCGGATGGGACGGCAAACCATGTCGCGAAGTGGCCGTTCCCGTCGAGAGCCACCTCAAATCGGGGCGGGGCACCATCCCACGACAGCTTCACCGTCCGCTCGTGGTCGGCACAGAGGAACTGCGAGCCGACGATGCGCACCGCATCTCCCCCATGCCCTTGCGTGGGGTCGAGCGAGATCGACGCCGCCGCGGCTCCCTGGTTCGTCACCGGGCTGACGACAGTGAACTGCTGACTGGCTGCGACGTCGGGATCGTCGGCGCAGGCGGCCAGCACCGTGTACTCGCCAACGGACGCTGACGCGGGAACGGTGAACGGGACACGGAAAGTGAAAGGCGAGGCGTTGGTCGACGGAGACTTGTCCCCGTCCCAGAACAACTGCACGTCGCCGCTGTCCGGGCAGGCGAAACCCGTACCCGTCGCCGTCACTTGTGATCCTGCCGTTCCCTTCGGGGTGCTCAAAGTCAAAGTGGGCTTCGGGGTTTCGACCACTGTGAAGGCCGCAGATGCCGACACTGGCAATTTGCGCAGGGACCCGCATACCGCGGTGACGGTATGTCCGGTTGCCGGGCCATCCGGAACGGTGAACGCCAGGCTGCCGACGGCGGGGTCTACGGCCTTGGCAGTCAAAGGCTGGCCGTCCCACTGGAGACGCGGAGCGTCGACACACATCCCGAAGCCTTTGGGAGTAACGGTCACCTGCGAGCCGGCGGGACCTTTGCCGGGTTCCAGTGTGAGGCTGGGCTTCTCGGTCACATCGATCGTGAACGACGCCGGGGCGACCGTGCGGGCCCCATCCAGGAGTCTGCACACAGCGGTCACCCGGTGCACACCGGCCGGACTGTCCGGCACCGTGAACGTCAGACCGCTGCCGGCGGACAGTGGCCCGCCGTCCCAGAGCAGGTGTGGGGAGTCCAGGCAGTAATCGAAGCCTGTGATGGTGGCCGTCACCTGAGTTCCCGAGCCGCCGTGCGATGGCGCAAGCGTGAGGGTGGCTGAGTCGGCGGCCGGCGCGGGTGCCGCGATCACCGGAGGTAACGCCTTCAGCGCGGGCGAAGCGTTCGTTGTGGGCGAAGCGTTCGTTGTGGGCGCGGTCGGCGTCGTAGGTGTCGACCCCGTGTCGGCGAACACGACACCGGCGCCTCCGAACAGGATCGTCAACGCGATCGCGCAGCCGAGTGCCGGCACACCCGCGTAGCGGCGAGGAAGTAGCGCACCCATGGCGGTCCACCTCCTCTCACGAGGAAGCATCACGCGACGGCGCGCGACCATCACGAGTACCGCGCTACTCGTTTCTGAGGTAGGTCGCTCACGGAAGGTGGAGTGATGCAACCAGGGCAGGCAATGTGTGGGTGCCCCCAGTCGGACTCGAACCGACACTTGGCGGATTTTAAGTCCGCTGCCTCTGCCAATTGGGCTATGGGGGCGGGCACCGAGTCAACCGGCGCCGCCATGACGGTAGCGCCCGCCAGTCCGACCGTACGCAGCGGTCCGGCCGAGATCGCAAGATCAACCACAAGTTGAATTGCACGAGAACACTCGTCTACGAGTTGAGGCCTGCTGATATCGATGCTTCACTGGGGAGATGGCGACTTCGCCGACCACACCGAACCGGCAGCCCGATGCACACGACGCGGGCGACAGCCTGGCTGAACGCATCAACGCGCTCTTCGACGCGCATCGGCGTCCCGACGGCCGGATGTGGACCAACGAAGAAGTCGCGACCGCCCTCAAGAAGGCCCATCCCGAAATCAAGGTCGGCGGCGCTTACCTTTCCGCGCTGCGCACCGGCAAGCGGGCGCGCCCCGGCATCGACCTGCTCGGTGCGTTGGCCGACTTCTTTCAGGTGCCGTTGTCGACCATCACCGATCCAGTGCGGTCGCATTCACTCGACGAGCGGCTCGGCGCACTCGATGAATCCGTGCGCGACGATGTCGAACTGATTGCGTTGCGCGCCATCGGCCTCAACAAGGAGAGCCTGGAAACCGTTGCCGCCGTGCTGGATCACGTGCGCGCGCTGCAGGGCCTGCCGACCATAGCCCCCACGAAAGCCGAACGGTAGTCATGGACGCGTCGTGCGGCGCAGCAACAGTTCTGCGATCGACGCGCGAACTCAAGGCGATTCACCGTGACTGCACACGCAAGCTGGTGGCTTTGGGGCTGGACAAGCTCACCACGGTCGATGACATCCGGGCGATCGCCAGCACGAACAGCGGGCGTGACATCCAGCTGCTGCCGTATCGCTTATCGGGCAGCGGTGTGCACGGCATGTTGGTGCGCACCGGCCCCACCGACTACGTGGTCTTCGACAGCGAGACCACCACGATGCACCGCGAGCACATCATCCTGCACGAGCTCAGCCACGTGCTGTGCGGCCACTCCGCCGCCGGCCCAACCGGCCCCGCCGAAGTGCTGCGCCGGGAGAACTACCTGGACCGCCAGGAGATCGAGGCCGAAACACTCGCCTCCATCATGGGGCAACGGGTCAGACGCGGTGCACCGCAAACCGTCTCGCTATCGAACGCCAACTTGGGACGCGTTCTCGCGTCGCTGAGACTCGAGGGCAATTCAGCGAGGCCGTGATGTCTTCGGTGGCCCAAATGCTCGAGAACACGGCCTTCAGTTATGCAGTCTCCGCAGCGTTCATGTGGGGCGCCGTCGTCGTGGTGGCCCTGGCCATCAGCCGGTCCCCCGTGCGGCCGCCCGCGTCCATAGCGCTGCTGATGTCGTTCCTGTTCAAAGGAATTGCGGTCACACTTTCCATTCCGAGCGTGTCGGCATGGCTGGACCGGGCGATCGGGGTGCACAACATCTGCCGACTCATCCTGAGCCTGACCGGGGGCATGGCGTGGACTGCGTGTGTCCTCGCGGTCATCACGTTCTGGGGCGAGTCCGGCCGCCGCGCCTATCGCCGATTGCGCCTGTGGATCGTCCTGGCCTGCCTGGCGGCGGTCGCGTTGATCATCTGCTGGATCGCCGCACCGGAGGCCGAACTCCCCGTAGATTTCTACGCCGCGCACGGAGGCGAACCCGTCTGGGTCACCTACATGCTGCTGTACCTGGGCACGTATGCCCTTGGCGCAGTGATCATTATCGTGCGGTGCCTGCAGTACGCCCGCTACCACGAGGTGGCCTGGCTGCGGCGCAGTCTGCTGCTCACCGCCGCCGGAGCCGCGCTGTGTCTCGTCTTCTGCCTGCTGCGTGCGGATTCGGCCATCTACGGCCTGCTCACCAACCGCAGTATGTCCTGGCAGCACCTGGCACCATTCGTCGCCGCGGTGGGGCAGGTGCTGATCGCCATAGGTCTTGCGGGACCGTCCTTTTCCCAACTGGCCCGCGCAGCAGTCCGCCGCGTACAGACCTACCGGTGGCACCGGCAACTGGAGCCGCTGTGGACCGCGCTCTACGAAGGCAATTCACACATCGCTCTCGCGCCGCCTCGGGCCCCAATCGGCGATCACGACTATCGGCTGTACCGCCGCATCGTCGAAATCCGCGACGGACTCAGCGCCATCCGTCCTTATGTCTGCAATGACCCCGCAAAAACCTCAGCGGCGCAACAAATCCGCACCGCCATTGAACATCAGCGCACCAGGCAGATTCCGGTCGGCGATTCGCATGGCCAGATCGCCGGTGAACCGTGGGGAACCGAGCCGACCAACGAACTCAGCTGGCTCCTCGAGGTCTCGCGCGAGCTGCGGGCACCGGCGATCTCGCGGCAGTGAATCAACCGACGGCGCTGAGCTTCTCGATATCCGGGAATTCTGCCAAGCGGAAGAATGCCTCGGCCCGGTCTAGAATGCGGTCACGCATCGCGATGGTCTGCCCGTGGTCGGCGCCCTCGAGCAGCGTGAAATAGGCGCGCGGCATCAGTGCCGCGGCATGGCGGGAATCAGCCAATCGCAACATGTCTCGGGAACCAGCGAAGAACAGCGACGGCGTCTGGACCTGTGCCAGCACGTCCTCAGCAACCCCGGGTTCGGCATCCCACTGCCGCATCAAGGCGACGAGCCCCCGCGCGCCGAGGGCATCGACCGTGGCGCGAAATCCCGAGCCCATCGTCGTACCGCGATGCTCCTGCCAGCCCCGCACGAATCCCTCGACGCCCCACTTCTCCGTCACCGCAATGGCATCGGGGAACATCACCACGTTGACCGCACCGCGTTGCGGCCGGGACGACGAGCCGGCGACCACCAGAGACGCGAGCCGTTCCGGCGCGACCGCCGCCAGGGTCAAACCGATGCGACCTCCCAGCGAGTACCCCAGGTAATGCGTCTGAGTGATCCCGAGGTGGTCGAGCAGTGCGCACACGTCGCGCACCGACGCCTGAATGTCGTACCCGGCGGGGTGTTCGGGCTTGTCGCTGCGCCCGTGGCCGCGCACGTCGATGGTGATGACCCGGTAGCGCTGCGCCAACTGCGCTACGTAGCCGTGCTTGGACCACACTTTCGAGGACTGCAACGATCCGTGCACGAGCAGCACGTCGCCGCATGCCGCACCGGGACGTCGCCGGCCCCAGGTCTGATATGCAACTCGGGCGCCATCGGGACCGTTGCGCCGCAGGAAACCTGTTTCGGTGGCCGTCATTTCGACGGGAACGGCTGTGGATGTGAGCGTGGACATGAGTGAGGGCGCCTTCCCAACACAGTGAGCACTGCCGGACGTAACCGCGCGCGACGCTGCGCATCACTCAACTGACCGTTACCAGATTGAGTAACTAATCAACTGTCCGTTGAATTCGCTCCTACGTCAAGTCGAGAGCCGCAAAAATGCCGTTTCAGAACGTGGCCCGGGCGCCGGCACTGACCACACCGAGCACTTCGGACGCCTGGAGGGGAGGGCTGAGGTAGAACCCCTGCAACACATCGCATCCGAAATCCCGCAACTGAGCCGCAGATTCGGCGCTCTCGATGCCCTCGGCGACGATCCCGAAACCGAGCTTGTGCGCGAGGTCGATGATGGTGCGCACCACCAGCGCGGCACGATCGTCGACCGTGACTCGGGCGATGAAGTCGTGGTCCAGCTTGATCTCGTCGACCGGCAGATCGGACAGGTACGTCAGGGCGGAGTAACCGGTGCCGAAATCGTCGAGGGCGATCCTGATGCCGCGATCGAGCAGGCCCGTCAGCACCGTTCGGGTGTCTTCCATGTTGTCGACGAACAGGTCTTCGGTGATCTCGACCGCAAGGGCCGACGACGGCAGCCCACGGTCGTCCAGCGCCTGACACAGGTGGTCCGGCAGGTTCAAATCGCTCAGCAACGGCGCGAAAAGGTTAACGGCCACAGGCACTTCCGCCCCGGCGGCGTACCACCGGAGCGCATCATCGAGTGCCATGTTGACGACCAGCCCCGTGGCCTGTTCCATCAGACCGTGCTCACGCACCAACGGCAGGAAATCCGCGGGCCGCAATAAGCCGCGGTCCAGATGACGCCACCGCAGCAATGCCTCGACCCCAACGACAGCGGCCGTGTGCGCATCGAATTTGGGTTGATAAACCAGAGAGAGTTCGTCTCGCTCGATCGCCTGGCGAAGGTCCATGAGGAGTTCAGAGATGGCTCGCTCACCCCCGCCCCGCATCGAAGCACGCGACCGCATCAGGCAGTGTCGCTTGAGGCAATCCTGACCCAATGTCTCGCGCGGGTCAATCATTGCGCTCTGGGTAAAGCGGACCGCGCCGCCTCGCCTCACCGGCCCTGACGTGTAGTTGTTCCGTCTGATCGTCGTGCACGTCCGCGTCATTCGGCCCGACGGAGCAGCAGCGACCGTTCCGCCTCGTTGGTGCTGAGTTCGGCGGCACGCGTGAATGCCGCCGACGCCTCGGCGGTTCGACCCAAGCGCTCCAACAGATCTCCGCGCACCGCGTGCGGCAGCGGCGATCGTGGCAGCGGATCCGGCCCGAGCGCGTCGAGCACCGCCAGTCCCGCTTCGGCCCCATACGCACGTCCGTGCGCCACCGCGCGGTTCACCTCGACGACGGGACCCGGCGCGGCGAGCGCCAGCACGTCGTACAGGTCCGCGATCCGCTGCCAATCGGTGTCCTCGGCCCGCATCGCCCGCGCATGACACGCGGCGATGGCCGCCTGCAAGAAGTAAGTCCCGACGGGCGCACCCGTCTCAGCGAGCTGCTCGGCCCGGGCCAGTACCTGGAGACCACGGCGCCGCAGCAGGTGATCCCACCGGGCCCGGTCCTGATCGTCCAGCAGCACCGGCGCACCGTCGCGGTCCACGCGAGCGGGAATCCGCGACGCCTGAAGTTCGAGAAGTGCTTGCAGCCCAAGTGAATCCGGGATATCCGGCACCATGGCAGCCACCATGCGCGCCAGCCGGATCGCTTCGAAACAGAGGTCCGGGCGCGTCCAGTCAGCGCCGGTCGTCGCCACATACCCCTCGTTGAAGGTGAGGTAGATGGCGGCCAGCACGTCATCAAGGCGGGCGACGCGCTCGGCCCCCACCGGCAGCTCCATGTCCGCACCGACGAGGGTCTTCTTCGCACGGCTGATCCGTTGTGCCATGGTCGGTTCGGGCACCAGGAAGGCTCGGGCGATCTCAGCGGTGCTCAGCCCCGACACCAGCCGCAGCGTCAGCGCCGCACGCGACGCCGGGGCCAGGCCCGGGTGACACGTCAGGAACATCAGCCGGAGCACGTCGTCTTCGATGAAGTCGACCTGCCCTGCGAAATCGGGCATGTCGACCTCCTCCAGGCGGTGTCCGATCTCCTCGGTCTTGCGGCGCAGCGTCTCGGCGCGACGGATGTGATCGATCGCGCGGCGCTTCGCCGCCGTCATCAGCCACGCGGCGGGGTTGGCGGGAATTCCACTCGCGGGCCATTCCTCCAGCGCCGCGACCAGCGCGTCCTGCGCGACGTCTTCCGCGAGTTCGATGTCGCGGGTCATGCGGGTCAGCGCCGCCACGAGGCGCGCCGATTCGGCGCGCCAGGCGGCGGTCACTGCCTCGGCGCCGGCCGAACCGGCACCCCCGATATCGGTCACCGCCAATCAGGCGCCCGGTTCCTGCTCGCCCACGGGACACCCGGTGGCCTCGGGGCCTTCGATCAGATGCAGCTCAACGCGGCCTTCCCACTCGGGCCAGTGCTCCCGGTGCAGTTCAGTGAAGGAACGGGCCCCCTCGACGGCCTCGGCGTGGTTGCGGTACTCCAGCATGGCGAACCCGCCGATGATCTCCCTGCTCTCGGTGAAAGGTCCATCGGTCGTGCTCATCTGGCCGGAACGGACCTGGTAGCCGATACGGTTCTCGCCCTGCCCCAGCCCCCCGCCGTCGAGGTAGATGCCGTCCGCGGCGTTCTTGCCGACGTAGACCTCCATCGCATCCATCAGGGCCTACGGAGGCGGACCCTGGTTGGGATCCATGATGACCAAACCCATGTAGCGCATTGCCTGACCTTTCGTCGTTGTGTCAATCCTTCACACACACGTCGAACGGCGGGGGCGGATTTCGACACGGCGCACGAAAAGAATTTTGGCGACACAACGTGCCCCTGAGAGCGTCGCCGAGGATATATAGGCGCAGCGACGCTGTCAGCGGCACGTTGTGTCAGCGCCGAGCAGGTGACGGCCTCGGTCAGGCCACGGGGACGACGGCCTGGCGCACCGGCTCGCTGCGGTAGCGCGAGGCCGGACCGTCGATCCGGAACAGCCGCCACAACACCTTGGCAACCGGGTTCATCAGGCCGGTGTCCTCGGCGAGCATGCGCACGTCACCGTAGAACTCGCGCAGCATCGTCCTGGATTCCGGCGCACGCCAGAAGATCTCTTTCTTCACCGACTTCGGAATGTCGAATTCACGCCAGAAGACGCGGGGCGGCTTGGCGATGAGCGAGGCCGCGACCCGGAAGCCCAGCGGATAGAACAGCGACAGCACAAAGCGGTTGAACGGCCGCATCTCCGGGATCCGCCGGCGCAGGAACTCGTGGGCGAACGAAATGTGCCGCGCTTCCTCGGCGACATGGATCGCCATGACGCGCTCCATGATCGGGTGTATCGAACTGCCTTCGCGCAGAATGGATTTCTGCATGTGGTCGATGGGCTCCTCGCCGCAGAGCACCATCATGAAGAAGAACGCCGGCATCGGGCTCGCGAACAGTGGGAAGAGCCAGTTGATCCATTTGACCCAGCGCGGCAGGCCCGGGACGTCCACGCCGACGTGGTTGACCATCTCCTGGAACATCAGGGTGTGGTTGCCCTCTTCGTTCGCTTCGTGCAGGCAATACCGGTATTCGGGGCTGCCGTTGGGCACCCAGAAGGTGTAAGCGAGCAACCCGCGGATCAGCATGCTCTCGAACTGCTGGCCCGCCTTGGCGACGTTGGCCTGGCGCCACATGCCGATCGCGATCTGCTTGTCCAGCGGTTGCGCCTGATACCAGGCGCTCATACCGATGGGGTCGCTCTTGGCGAGCACCCAGCGCGGATCGTTCTCGGTCACCCGGAACTCCGGCGAATCCCACGAAACGTCCAGGTAGGGGTTGAAGTTTCGGCGCACCGAACCCGCGGAAAGCGTCTCCAGATTCGCGCAGTAGTCGACGTCGTCGCGCACGTCCATGCCGGCACGCCACCGGCGGATCATCTTCGTAGCTGCCATGACGTCAACCTCCCACGCGCGCACCGTTGCCCGCCCAGTTATATGGGACCCCCGGTCCCACATGATTGTCAAGGGTCGCTTCGCCGCCGAGCTTGAAGAAGATCGCCAAACGCCCGATCGTGACCATCAAGTTCGCGTTCGGCGAGTGGTCGCCCTAGACGTCCATCTCGATCAGCACCCGGCGCAGCAGCTTGCCGGTGGTGTTGCGCGGCAGCTCGTCGACGAACACCACGTCGCGCGGCACCTTGTGCCGGGCCAGATTGTTCTTGACGAACGCCTTGATCTCATCGGCGTCCTGCGCCGCGCCCGGCTTCGGAACGATGAAGGCGCGCAACCGCTTTCCCCATTCGACGTCATCGACGCCGACCACCGCCGCGTCATAGATGTCGTCCCGCTCGGCCAGCAGTTCTTCGATCTCCTGCGGGAACACGTTCTCGCCACCGGAGACGATCATGTCGTCGTCACGGCCGTCGACGAACAACAGCCCGTTCTCGTCGAAGTGCCCCATGTCGCCGCTGGACATGTAGCCGTCGATGATCTGCTTGGTCCGGCCGTCGGTGTAACCGCTGAACGGTGCGCCATTACGGACGAAGATGCGGCCGCGCTTGTTCTTCCCGGTGATGCGCCGGTCGTTCTCGTCGTACAGCACCACCTCGCACGTCACCGGCGCCCGCCCGGCCGTGCCCGGGGCGAGACGCAGTTCGGCGGGAGTGGCGACGCTGGCGATGGCGCATTCGGTTGAGCCGTACAGGTTGTGGAGCACATCGCCGAAGGTGTCCTGGACCCGGTTGGACAGTTCCGGACTCAACGCCGACCCCGCGATCAGGATGGTCTTCAGCGACGACGTGTCGTACTTGCCGATGACCTCGGGCCCCAGTTCGACGATCCGGTGCAGCATCGTCGGCACCGCGACGAGCATGTCGGCCCTGTGCTCGGCGATGAGCTGCAGGGTCCGCTCGGCGTTGAACCGCCGGGCGGTCACCACCTTGTTCCCCAGCGCGGCGCCGACGGTGTAGGTGGCCCACCCGGTGCTGTGGAAGATCGGCGAGACGATCACCATGGTCCCCTTGCGGGGGAACGGAATTCGGTCGATGATCTGCGCCGAGGCCAACGGCGACACCGAGCTTCGGGGCGCACCCTTCGGCAGGCCCGTCGTGCCGCTGGTGAGGATCACCGAGCCACCAGCCTTGCTCGGCGGGGGCAGCGGCTCGGTGGAGTTGGCCGCGACGATCGCGTCGAGGGTCTGCGCCGACTCGGGCACCTCATGGCCCTCGTCCACCCAGGTCAGCACACGCGGCATGTCCGCGGGCAGGGCGTCGAGCAGACCGAGGAACTCGCTGTCGTGCAGCACCACCTTGACGCCTTCGCGCTCACAGACCTGAGCGAACTGCGGTTTGGCGAAACCGGTGTTCATCAGCACCAGCCGGGCCCCGAGCTTTCCGCACGCCACCATGGCCAGGATCAGGCCACGATGGTCGCGGCACAGCAGCCCGACCACGGAGCCTTCGGTCACGCCCAGGCCCTGCAGGCCGCGGGCCAGCGCCCACGACTGGTCGTTCACCTGCCGGTAGGTCAACGTGCCCCGTTCATCCACCAGCGCCGGCAGCCCCGCGTACTTACGTGCGCCCTGGATCGCCATGGTCGCCTGCGGGCCGAATATCGGAGCGTTCTTCGCCGTCTCGATCATGACCCCGGGGTTGGCGAGGTCCAGGAAGCCGGTCTCGAACAGCCTGCGTAGCGCGGTTGCGGATTCCGCTATGCGGCCCAGCTTCTGCTGCACTCCACCGACGACGTCCAACACCACATGCCTCCCGAGGTTTGAGGGGTGATCGGCCCCACACTGCATGGCACGTTAGCCGGTTGCGCGCCCACGCGACATCAACTGCTTACGACTCCCACCGGCCGGGCCGCCCGTAAATGCCCCGGCGCCGGCCGCCGACGGTGTGCAAAACATCACATGACCAGGCATTTGTCGCGCCGCGCGCGTCCTGGGTCCGGCACTCGCCGCGGAATTCCGTAAAGGAAGCCGGGCAGGCCGTAAAGAAGGCGTCAAGATCGCCGGAAGCCCTCTCCCACGGGTCGATGCTGACGAGGTCGCCGAGGGCCGGCGACCCGTTTACGTGTGGGAGAACCCATGTCTGTAGTGGTGTTCGTGGTGCTGACGGTGGCGATCTTCGCCCTGCTCGGCGTGATCCAGAAGAGCGTCGAGAAGGGTGTAGGGCGCTCATGAACTACGCCAACACCATCGGCCTGGTGCTGTGTCTGGTGATCGCACTGTTCCTGGTCGCCGCACTGCTCTTTCCGGAGCGGTTCTAGTGAGCCCCACCGCCGCGGGAATCGCGTTCCTGCTCTCCCTGATCGTCGCGCTCGCCGCGGTGCATGTGCCGTTGGGCGACTACATGTTCCGCGTATATGCGTCCGAAAAGCATTCGCGCGCTGAACGTCTCATCTACAAAGTGATCGGCGCTGACCCGGAGGCCGAGCAGAACTGGGGGGCCTACGCCCGCAGCGCCCTCGCCTTCTCGGCCGTCTCGCTGCTGTTCCTCTTCTTCTTCCAGCTGGTGCAGGGTGTCCTGCCGCTGCACCTGAACGATCCGGCCACCCCGATGACTGCCGACCTGGCGTGGAACACCGCCATCAGCTTCGTCACCAACACCAACTGGCAGGCCTACTCGGGTGAGACGACGCAGGGCCACCTGGTGCAGATGGCCGGTCTGTCGGTGCAGAACTTCGTGTCGGCAGCCGTCGGCATGGCCGTCGCGGTCGCACTCGTGCGCGGGTTCGCCCGCCGGCACGCCACCGAACTGGGCAACTTCTGGGTCGACCTCGTGCGCGGCACGATCCGAATCCTGTTGCCGCTGGCCGTCATTGCCGCGCTGATCCTCATCGCCGGCGGGGCCGTCCAGAACTTCCACCTGCATGACCAGGTCGCCGACACCCTCGCCGGTGCGCAGCAGACCCTCACCGGTGGTCCCGTGGCCAGCCAGGAAGTGATCAAGGAGCTGGGCACCAACGGTGGCGGTTTCTTCAACGCCAACTCGGCCCACCCGTTCGAGAACCCGACGGCCTGGACCGACTGGGTGGAGATCTTTCTGTTGCTGGTGATCTCGTTCTCGCTGCCGCGCACGTTCGGCCGGATGGTGGACAGCCGCAAGCAGGGCTACGCGATCGTCGCCGTCATGGCGGTCCTGGCAATCATCAGCGCCAGCCTCATGCTGGTGTTCCAGAGCCAGCACCACGGCACCGTGCCCACCGCCATCGGAGCGTCGATGGAGGGCGTGGAACAGCGCTTCGGCGTGGTCAATTCGGCGGTGTTCGCCAGCGCCACCACGCTGACCTCCACCGGTGCGGTGAACTCGTTCCACGACTCGTACACGTCCCTCGGCGGCCTGATGACGATGTTCAACATGCAGCTCGGTGAGGTCGCGCCAGGCGGTACCGGGTCGGGCCTGTACGGCATGCTGATCCTCGCGGTGATCACGGTGTTCGTGGCCGGCCTGATGGTCGGGCGCACGCCGGAATACCTGGGAAAAAAGATCACGCCTCGGGAGATCAAGCTGGCCGCAAGCTATTTCCTGGTCACGCCGCTGATCGTGTTGACCGGCACCGCTTTTGCCATGGCGCTGCCGGGTGAGCGCGCGGCGATGCTGAACTCGGGCCCGCACGGCCTGTCCGAAGTGCTGTACGCCTTCACGTCGGCCGCCAACAACAACGGCTCGGCGTTCGCAGGCTTGTCGGTCAATACGGTTTGGTACAACACGGCTTTGGGCCTGGCGATGATCATCGGCCGCTTCCTGCCGATGATCCTGGTGCTCGCCCTCGCCGGTTCACTGGCCAAACAGGGCAGCACACCCCCGTCGATCGGCACGCTGCCGACGCACCGTCCGCAGTTCGTCGGCATGGTCGCCGGCGTGACGCTGATCCTCGTCGCCCTGACCTTCCTGCCGGCGCTGGCGCTCGGCCCCCTTGCTGAAGGAATCCACTGATGTCCGATACCGCTGTAAAGGGCGGCCTGCTCGACCCGAAGATGCTGTGGAAGTCCATGCCGGACGCTCTGCGCAAGCTGGACCCCCGCACGCTGTGGCGCAACCCGGTGATGTTCATCGTCGAGGTCGGCGCCGTCTGGTCGACGGTCCTGGCCGTGCTGAACTCCAGCTGGTTCGCCTGGCTGATCGTGTTCTGGCTCTGGCTGACAGTCGTTTTCGCCAACCTCGCCGAAGCGGTCGCCGAGGGCCGCGGCAAGGCCCAGGCCGCCAGCCTGCGAAAGACCAAGTCCGACACCATGGCCCGCAAGCTGGTCGGCTGGGCGCCGGGCAGTGCCGGTACCGAAGAGGAGATCGCCGCTCCCCTGCTGCAGCAGGGCGACATCGTCGTCGTCGAGGCCGGGCAGGTCATCCCCGGTGACGGTGACGTCGCGGAAGGCATTGCCTCCGTGGATGAATCGGCGATCACCGGCGAATCGGCGCCCGTCATCCGGGAGTCCGGCGGCGACCGATCCGCTGTCACCGGCGGCACCACGGTGCTGTCCGACCGCATCGTCGTACAGATCACCCAGAAGCCGGGCGAGAGCTTCGTCGACCGCATGATCGCTCTGGTCGAGGGCGCCAACCGGCAGAAGACCCCCAACGAGATCGCGCTCAACATCCTGCTGGCCGCGCTGACGATCATCTTCGTGTTCGCCGTCGCGACGCTGCAGCCGCTGGCCATCTACTCGAAGGCCAACAACCCGGGCGTGCCCGACACCGAGGCGCTCGACGGCTTCGGCGTCACCGGCATCGTGATGGTCTCACTACTGGTCTGTTTGATTCCCACCACGATCGGCGCGCTGCTGTCGGCCATCGGCATCGCCGGCATGGACCGGCTGGTGCAGCGCAACGTGCTCGCCATGTCGGGCCGTGCCGTGGAAGCCGCCGGTGACGTCAACACCCTGCTGCTCGACAAGACCGGCACCATCACGCTCGGCAACCGGCAGGCCGCGGGCTTCATCCCGGTGCCCGGCGTCACCGACGACCAGCTCGCCGACGCGGCGCAGCTGTCGAGCCTCGCCGACGAGACACCTGAGGGCCGGTCAATCGTGGTGTATGCCAAGGAGGCTCACGGACTGCGGGCACGTACCCCGGGCGAGCTGACCGATGCCACGTGGGTCGAGTTCACCGCGCTGACCCGGATGTCCGGTGTCGATCTGCACGACGGCCAGAAGCTGCGCAAGGGCGCGGCCAATTCCGTCGCGGAGTGGATTCGGGGTCAGGGCGGCACCGTGCCCATCGAATTGGGCGACATCGTCGACGGCATCTCCGCAGCCGGTGGTACCCCGCTGGTGGTCGGGCGGGTCAACAACGACGGGGCCGGCAAGGCCGCTGAGGTCTTGGGCGTCATCCATCTCAAGGACGTCGTCAAGCAGGGTATGCGTGAGCGGTTCGACGAGATGCGCAAGATGGGCATCCGCACCGTGATGATCACCGGCGATAACCCGTTGACCGCCAAGGCGATTGCCGACGAGGCCGGGGTCGACGACTTCCTGGCCGAGGCCACGCCCGAGGACAAGCTGGCGCTGATCAAGAAGGAGCAGGCCGGCGGCAAGCTCGTCGCGATGACCGGCGACGGCACCAACGACGCCCCCGCGCTGGCGCAGGCCGACGTCGGCGTCGCGATGAACACCGGCACCTCGGCGGCCAAAGAGGCCGGCAACATGGTCGACCTCGACTCGGACCCGACCAAGCTCATCGAGATCGTCGAGATCGGCAAGCAGCTGCTCATCACCCGCGGCGCCTTGACCACGTTCTCCATCGCCAACGACATCGCGAAGTACTTCGCGATCATCCCGGCGATGTTCGTGGCCCTGTTCCCCGGCCTGGATCTGCTGAACATCATGCGGCTGCACAGCCCCCAGTCGGCGATCCTGTCGGCGGTGATCTTCAACGCCCTCGTCATCATCGCGCTGATCCCGCTGTCGCTGCGGGGTGTGAGGTACACGCCCAGCAGTGCGTCAAAGCTCTTGAGCCGCAACCTGTACGTCTATGGTCTGGGCGGCATCATCGCCCCGTTCATCGGCATCAAACTCATCGACCTGCTCATCCAGTTCATCCCGGGGATGTCTTAATCATGAACATCGGCAACCTGATTCGCGTACACAGCGCCGCGCTGCGCGCGCTGCTCGTCCTGACCGTCATCACCGGTCTGGCCTACCCGGTCCTCGTCTGGGCCATCGCCCAGCTGCCCGGACTCAAGGACAAGGCCGACGGCTCGCTCGTCACGGTCAATGGCAAGGTCGTCGGCAGCTCCCTGATCGGCCAGCTGTTCACCGATGCCAAAGGCAATGCGCTACCGCAGTATTTCCAGAGCCGTCCGTCCAACGCCGGCACCGGGTACGACCCGATGGCCAGCGGCGCGGGCAATCTCGGCCCCGAGAGCATCGTCGATGCGCCCAACAAGCCGAGCCTGCTGACCCAGGTGTGCACCCGCAGCTACGCCGTCGCCGACGCCGAGGGCTTGGATCACGCGGCCGGCGCCCGCCCGTTCTGCACCGCCGACGGTGTGGGTGCGGTGCTGTCGGTGATCGGCCCCCGGGACGCCACCGGCAACGTCAGCCACCCCACCCAGGTGGTCAGCGTCAACCAGCCGTGCGCCACCACCAAGGTGCCGTTCCTGGCGGCGTATGAGGGCGTGCGCGTCGAATGCGCCACGGACGGCGCAGATTACACCGCCGGGCAGATCGTCGCCATCCGCGGCGCCGCGCCCGCCGATCCGCAGGTGCCGGCCGACGCCGTCACCGCCAGCGGCAGCGGCCTGGATCCCGACATCTCGACCGACTACGCCGACCTGCAGGTGGACCGGGTCGCGAAAGCGCGGCACCTTTCCGCCGACCAGGTCCGGGCGCTGGTGCGCGACAACACCACCGGCCGCGCCCTGGGCTTCATGGGTGAGCCGCGGGTCAACGTCCTGCAGCTGAATCTCGCGTTGGACCAGAAGTACCCAGCCCGTATTGGATGATGGGAGACATGGGAACGCCGGACAAGCGGGGCGAGCTACGCATCTACCTGGGTGCGGCCCCCGGCGTGGGCAAGACCTTCTCGATGCTCGGCGAGGCGCACCGCCGTCTCGAACGCGGCACCGACGTCGTCGCCGCCGTGGTCGAGACGCACGGTCGCAAGAAGACGGCCGAGGCGATGGAGGGCATCGAACGGATCCCGCCGCGGTTCATCGACTACCGCGGCGGGACGTTCGCCGAACTGGATGTTCCCGCGGTGCTGGCCCGCCACCCCGAGGTGGTGCTGGTCGACGAACTGGCGCACAGCAATACGCCCGGCAGCAAGAACGCCAAACGCTGGCAGGACGTCGAAGAACTGCTCGCGGCCGGCATCACTGTCATCTCCACCGTGAACGTCCAGCACCTGGAAAGCCTCAACGACGTCGTCGCCCAGATCACCGGCATCGAGCAGCAGGAGACAGTGCCGGACTCCGTGGTCCGCAGTGCCGCCCAGATCGAACTGGTCGACATCACCCCGGAAGCCCTGCGCCGCAGGCTCTCCCACGGCAACGTGTATGCACCCGAACGCGTCGACGCGGCGCTGTCCAATTACTTCCGGCAGGGCAACCTGACCGCCCTGCGCGAACTGGCACTGCTGTGGCTGGCCGACCAGGTCGACGCCGCGCTCGCGAAATACCGTGCCGAGCACAATATTTCGGACACCTGGGAAGCGCGTGAACGTGTGGTCGTGGCGGTCACCGGCGGCCCAGAATCCGAGACCCTGGTACGGCGTGCGTCGCGCATCGCCTCCAAATCCAGCGCCGAACTGATGGTGGTGCACGTCGTCCGCGGCGACGGCCTGACGGGCGTGTCCGCCCCGCAGATGGGCAAGGTGCGTGAGCTGACGGCCAGCCTCGGCGCCACGCTGCACACCGTCGTCGGTGGCAGCGACGGTGACGTCCCCAGTGCCCTATTGGATTTCGCGCGCGAGATGAACGCCACCCAGTTGGTGCTCGGCACCTCGCGGCGGTCGCGGTGGGCCCGGCTCTTCGACGAGGGCATCGGCGCCAAGACCGTCCAGAACTCCGGCAAGATCGACGTGCACATGGTCACCCATGAGCAGTCCCGGCCCGGCTGGTCGTGGTCGACGGCGACCCGCGGGCAGCGGCACCTGGCGTCGTGGCTCGCCGCGATCGTCGTGCCCGCCGTCATCACCGCCGTCACCGCGCTGCTGGATCCGTTCCTGCACATCGGCGGCGAGAGCGCGGTGTTCTTCATCGGCGTGCTGGTCGTCGCGCTGCTCGGCGGTGTCGCCCCGGCGGCCTTGTCGGCCGTGCTGTCCGGGCTGCTGCTCAACTACTTCTTCGTCGCCCCGCGGTACAGCTTCACCATCGCCGACCCCGACAGCGCCCTGACGGTCGTGGTGCTGCTGGCCGTCGCGGTCGCCGTCGCCGCGCTGGTCGACGGTGCCGCCAAACGGTCCCGGGAAGCCCGGCATGCGTCGCAGGAGGCCGAGCTGCTGGCCCTGTTCGCCGGCAGCGTGCTGCGCGGCGCCGACCTGACCACACTGCTCGAGCGCGTCCGGGAGACGTACGCGCAGCGGGCCGTCAGCCTGTTGCACGAGGAGGACGGCATCGTCGCCTGCGTCGGCAAAGAACCCTGTGTGACAGTCGATTCCGCGGACACCGCCATCGAGGTCAGCGACGACCAATACTGGCTGCTGATGGCCGGCCGCAAGACCGAGGCCCGCGACCGCCGGGTGCTCGGCGCCGTCGCGCGGCAGGCGGCTGGGCTGGTGCGCCAGCGCGCCCTGGCCGAGGAAGCCGGCCGCGCCGAAGCCCTGGCCAAGGCCGACGAGCTACGCCGCTCCCTGCTGAGCGCCGTCAGCCACGACCTGCGCACCCCACTGGCCGCGGCCAAGGCGGCGGTGTCGAGCCTGCGCAGCGAGGACGTCGGATTCTCGCCCGAGGACACCGCCGCACTGCTGGCCACCATCGAGGAGTCGGTCGATCAGCTGACCGCGTTGGTGGGCAACCTGCTCGACTCGTCGCGACTGGCCGCCGGCGTGGTGAAACCGGAACTGCGGCGGGTGTACATGGAAGAGGTCGTGCAGCGGGCGCTGCTCGGAATCAGCCGCGGAGCAACCGGTTACGCGAACCGCGGGCTAGACCGGGTCAAGGTCGAAGTGGGCGACGCCGTCGCGCTGGCCGATGCGGGCCTGCTCGAGCGGGTGCTGGTCAACCTCATCGACAACGCGCTGCGGTACTCCGCGGGCAGCGTGGTGCGGGTGAATGCCGGGCAGGTCGGCGAGCGGGTGCTCATCACCATCGTCGACGAGGGGCCGGGCATCCCCCGCGGCACCGAAGAGCAATTGTTCGCGCCGTTCCAGCGCCTCGGTGACCACGACAACAGCACCGGTGTGGGACTTGGCCTTTCGGTGGCGCGCGGTTTTGTCGAAGCGATGGGCGGCACCATCTCTGCCACCGACACCCCCGGCGGCGGGCTGACGGTCGTGGTGGACCTGGCGGCCGCGGGAAAGGATCGGGTGTGACACGGGTTCTGGTCATCGACGACGAACCACAGATTCTGCGGGCCCTGCGCATCAACCTTTCGGTGCGCGGCTACGACGTCTCTGTCGCGGCCACGGGCGCCGAGGCGCTGAAGTCGGCCGCCGAACACAAGCCCGACGTGGTGATCCTCGACCTCGGCCTGCCGGACATGTCCGGCATCGACGTGCTGGCCGGGCTGCGCGGCTGGCTCACCGCGCCCGTCATCGTGCTGTCGGCGCGCACCGATTCGATGGACAAGGTCGAGGCCCTCGACGCGGGCGCCGACGACTACGTCACCAAACCGTTCGGCATGGACGAGTTCCTGGCCCGGCTGCGCGCCGCGGTGCGCCGTGGCGCGGCCGCGTCCGAGACCGACGAACCCGTCGTCGAGACCTCCTCATTCACGGTCGATCTGGCGGCCAAGCGGGTGACGCGCAGCGGCAACGAGGTACACCTGACGCCCACCGAGTGGGGCATGCTGGAGATGCTGGTGCGCAACCGCGGCAAACTCGTGGGCCGCGAGGAGCTGCTCAAAGAGGTGTGGGGGCCGGCCTATGCCAAGGAGACCCACTACCTACGGGTGTATCTCGCGCAGCTGCGCCGCAAGCTCGAGGTCGACCCGTCACACCCCAAGCACCTGCTGACCGAAGCCGGGATGGGGTATCGGTTCCAGGAGTAGGTCAGCGTTTCACCGCTTGCAGGGTGTAGGTCATCGGCATCCGGTCACGCCCGTGGGCGAGCACGTACTCCTCCGCGAAGTCGGGGCTGGGAATCATCGCCTCGCCCAACGGGTTCCATGGCACCTCGCGGTGTTCCTCCAGCGCGGTGACGGTAAGTCCGGCCGCGGTGAGGGCGGTGAAGATCTCCCCGAGACCGTGATTGAAGCTGACCGACTCGGGCGCGCTGAGGACACCCGTGCCCGCGTAGCTTTCGTGTTCGACGAAAACCGTTCCCGGCGTTTCGAAGTAGGGATATTCCAGCACCAGCAGACCGTCCGGCCGCGGATCGCACATCGCCCACAACACCGGGTGGCCCTCACGCATGAACAGCCGACCGCCTGGCCTCAGCAGCTCGGCGACGATGACCGCCCACCGGCGGATGTCGGGTAACCAGCAGATGGCACCGATGCCGGTATAGACCACGTCGCAGCACGCCGCACCGAGCGCCCGGACCGCCCCGTCCACATCTGATTCGACGAAGCGCACGTCGGCATCGGCCCGACGGCTCAGGGCGCGGCCCGCGTCGAGTGCAGCGGGTGAGAAGTCAAGGCCGGTGACCGACCGGGCTCCGAGCCGAGCCAGCGATACCGTGTCGGTCCCGATGTGGCATTGCAGGTGCACCACGTCGCTGCCGTCCAGCCGCCCGAGCCGCGGCAGGTCGTAACGCACTACGGCCGAAAGGTATTCGGGGTCGTCGAAGGCCGCCAGATCGTAGCCATCGGGCGCCGTGTGCAGGGGTACGCGCGCCTCCCAATTCGCCAGGTTCATGCTGCGCCAGTCGTCGATCACGGCTTCATCCTCACAATTCGACACGCACAGTTCGACTGATTTTTATTCGGCACACGGTCGACCACTCGCGCTCTCCATGACGCGAACGACGACACCCTGAATTGCGCGACCCGAACCCAACGCAGGAGAGCCCGCAGTTCATCCCCGATGCTTAGTTGCCCTACGTATGCGGTACGTCACACCGCGCGGCGGAATCGCAGCTCCCCCGTTCGGCTTATACCAGGCAACTGGTACTTCCAAGGGACGGGGAAAACAACATGAGCGCCATTCGTAACGCGGCCGGCAAGGTGGCACTGACCGCCGTGGCCGCCTTCACGATCATCGCCGGCGCCATCGCCGGCCCGGTCGCCACGGCCAACGCCGCCGACGACTCCTGTGCCAACGTCGAAGTGGTCTTCGCCCGCGGCACTTTCGAAAGCCCTGGCGTCGGTGCCACCGGCCAAGCCTTCGTCGACGCACTGAACGCCCGGATGCCCGGACGCAACATCGACGCCTACGGCGTGAACTACCCGGCCTCTCTGGACTTCGGCGCAGCCGCCGACGGCGTCGCCGACGCCACCAACCGCATCGAGTCCATCGCCGCCTCGTGCCCCGCCACCAAGATCGTCATCGGTGGTTACTCGCAGGGCGCGGCCGTCGCCGGCTACAGCACGATGAGCAGCGTCCCCGCCGGATTCGTCCTGCCCGCCGGCATCTCCGGCCCGATGCCCGCCTCGGTCGCCTCGCACGTCGCCGCCGTCGTCCTGTTCGGCACCCCGAGCCCGTTCGTGCTGAGCGTCGCCGACCGCAGCGCCCCCGCCATCAACATCGGCAGCGCCTACGCCGGCAAGACCATCCAGCTGTGCGCCCCCGGCGACCCGATCTGCGGTGGCGGCATGGACCGTTCGGCCCACAGCGCCTACAAGTTCAACGGCATGGCCAACCAGGCCGCGGACTTCGTCGCCCGCCAGCTGGGTGCGCCCGCTGCTCCGGCCGCGCCGATGGTCCAGGCGTCGGACGACACAGCCAACTGAATCACCCCCCTGCCGACGGCCGGAAGTCAGTCTCACGAGGACTGGTTCCGGCCGTCGGTCTGTCATGACACCGTTCGGGCTCCTCTGCGACCTTCACTCCGCCCCGTGATCGAACTATGGTGAGGTAGTCATATCTCGATAAGCCGAGACAATCAGGGGTGATCAGTAATGAAGGTTTCCACCAAGAACGTGTCGACCTGTGGCTGTCAGTGCAACGCCTGCCGCGACGGACACCACTGCCACAACCGCCCGAACTGCAAGGTCTAGCCAGAAATCTCGACCGCCGACCGTGGGGGTTGGCGAGGGATTTTCTGCGATTTTCCGCGTGAACCCCCACGCTCGAGGTCAGACCGACAGCGCGATGCCGTCCAGGATGTCGTGCTCGCTGACCACCAATTCCGTGATCCCCGCCCGCTGACCGAATTCGCGGGCCAATTCCTCGACGACGACCGATCCGCCACCGATCACCGGAACCCGGCCCGGGTGCATGGGGCCGAGTTCGGCGCGTTGCGCCCGCGGCATCGCGATCAGCTCGTCGCACACCTTGACCACATCCGGAATTCCGATGCGGGACAGATGAATCACCTCGGAGTCGTACTCCGGTAGCCCCAGCGCCAGGGCGGCAACCGTGGTGAACGTGCCGGCCACACCGACCCACGTCCGGGCACCCTCAATGGGCACGACGCTCAAAGCCTCGGCCAGCTTCTCGCGCACCACGGCACGCGCGGCCGCGACCTCATCGGCAGTGGGCGGGTCGGTCTGCAGGCAGCGCTCGGTGAGTCGGACGCAGCCGATGTTGGCCGAGAAGCTCGCGACCACATCCGCAACCGCGGCACCGGAACCGCCGAGCACCACCTCGGTCGAGCCGCCACCCAGGTCGACGACAACGAAAGGCCCTGTGGCCGGGTCCAATTCGCCGACGGCGCCGCGAAACGACAACGCGGCTTCCTCGGTCCCGGTGATGACTTCCGCGACGGCACCCGGCATCACGCGGCCCAGTTGCCTTGCCGTCATGGCGAAGAACTCGTCGCGGTTGCCGGCGTCGCGGGCCGCAGAGGTCGCGACCATCCGCACCTTGGACACGTCGTGCGCGAGCATCACCTCGACGTAGTCGGCCAACGCAGCTTCGGTCCGGGCGAGCGCGGCGGGCGCGAATTCGCCTGTGGCGTCGACACCTTCACCGAGGGTGACGATCCGCATCTCGCGGTGCACGTCCTGCAACCGGCCGTCGACGACGTCCGCGATGAGAAGTCTGACGGAATTGGTGCCACAGTCCACCGCGGCGACCCGCCGCACGCCGTCAACAGCAGCGACGCGCGAACTCACACCCACACCTTCGGATCCAGAATTCCGGCCATCGCCGGTTCAACTGCCAACAACGCCAATGCCTCGTCACCGAAGGGGTTGAGGCCCGGGCCTTTTGCGAGCGAATGCGCCATCACGACGTGCAGGCACTTGACCCGGTCGGGCATCCCGCCGCCGGAGAACGTCGTGCCCAGCGACTCGATGGCGTCCCGCTCGGCCAGGAACGACTCGTGCGCGCGCCGATACGCCGCCGCCAGCTCCTCGGAGGCCTGCAGCCGTTCGGTCATCTCGCGCATGAGACCCGACGACTCGAGCCGGCTGGCCGCGGCCGTCAGCGCCGGATGGGTCAGGTAATACAAAGTGGGAAAAGGGGTTCCGTCGGGCAGTCGCGGCGCGGTCTTCACCACACCGGGCTCGCCGTTGGGGCAGCGGTAGGCGATCTCCAGGACACCACGCGGCTCCCGCCCCAGCTGGGCCGCAACGGCTTCGAGATCAGCAGCGTCAACCACCGGGCGGCGCCTGAGGTGCGGGCAGATCGGTCGGAGGCACGTCACCATCGGGGGTGACCCCGTCGGGACCGGGCGCGACGACGGCAGGCGCCGGCGTGAGCCCGTGCGGCTGATCGGCGATGGTGTGCCACAGCGCGGTGTACCAGGGCTGGTTGCTCTTGGCGGTGGGCGACGGCGCGGGCGCGACGGGGGTCGTGACGGCGCCGGGAGGCAGTTGCACCTGATACGGGATGTCACCCGGCATCACGAAGCCCAACCGCTCACGAGCCTGCGCGGCGATGTACACCGGGTCGGCCAGCTTCACCTTCTGCTGCTCCAAATTGGCTATCTGCGAACGTAATTGGGACTCGGCGGTGGCCAGCTGCTGCATCTCGGTGCGCTGCGCGAAGAACGTCCGCACCGGCCCGGCGATGGTCAGGGTCAGCACGCACACCACGACGGCGAGGATCGCCGCGCGCCGCGCCGCCGACCCCAGCCGCTGCTCGGCATGGTGCTCGACCGACTCCGCATAGGCCTGCCGGATGGGCTCGGTGACCGGAGCCGGCAGGTTCTCCGGAACGCGCCGCGGCTCCGCCTTGGGGCGGTTACCCGCCTTGGCCGCCGACGTGCCGGCCCCGGCACGCCCCCGCTTCGCCTCGCCGGGTTTGGCGGGGCGAGAGGCGGGGGAACGCCGTTTGGGATCGGGCATGTCGGTAGGTCAGACCCGCGAAACTACTTGGCTTCCAACGCGAAACGCGGGAACGCCAGGTCGCCGGCGTAGCGCGCGGCGTCACCCAGGGTCTCCTCGATGCGGAGCAGCTGGTTGTACTTGGCGACGCGCTCGCTGCGGGCCGGGGCACCGGTCTTGATCTGGCCACAGCTGCACGCGACGGCCAGGTCGGCGATGGTGGTGTCCTCGGTCTCGCCACTGCGGTGGCTCATCATCGACTTGTAGCCCGCGGCGTGCGCCAGGGCCACGGCGTCCAGGGTCTCGGTGAGCGTGCCGATCTGGTTCACCTTCACCAGCAGCGCGTTGGCGGCACCCTTCTCGATGCCCTCCTCCAGCCGCTCCGGGTTGGTGACGAACAGGTCGTCGCCGACGAGCTGGACGCGGTCACCGATGGCGTTGGTCAGCGCGACCCAGCCGTCCCAGTCGTCCTCCGACAGCGGGTCCTCGATGGACACCAGCGGGAACGCATCGAGCAGCGAGGCGTAGAACTCGGCCATCTGCTCGGCGGTGCGGGTCTGCTTCTCGAAGGCGTAACCCGTTCCGTCGGTGTAGAACTCGGTGGCCGCGACGTCGAGGGCCAGCGCCACGTCGCTGCCCAGCTTGAGGCCGGTGGCGTCGATGGCGGTGCTGATCAGCTCGAGCGCGGCATGGGTGCCGGCGACGTCGGGCGCGAAACCGCCCTCGTCACCGAGGCCCGTCGCCAGACCCTGCTTCTTGAGCACCGACTTGAGCGAGTGGTAGACCTCGGCGCCCCAGCGCAGCGATTCCTTGAAGGTGGGGGCACCGATCGGGGCGACCATGAACTCCTGGACGTCGACACCGGTGTCGGCGTGCGCGCCACCGTTGAGGATGTTCATCATCGGCACCGGCAGGATGTGGGCGTTCGGGCCGCCGATGTACCGGAACAGCGGCAGGCCGGCCGAGTCGGCAGCGGCCTTGGCCACGGCCAGCGAGACGCCGAGGATGGCGTTGGCGCCGAGGCGCGACTTGTCCGGCGTGCCATCCAGGTCCAGCAGCGCCTGGTCGATGATGCGCTGGTCGTCGGCGGCCTGGCCGATGACGGCGGGAGCGATCTCGTCGAGCACGGCCTCGACGGCCTTCTCGACACCCTTGCCGAGGTAACGCGCGCCGCCGTCGCGCAGTTCGACAGCCTCGTGCTCACCGGTCGACGCACCCGACGGCACCGCCGCGCGAGCGAAGGTTCCATCGGTCAGAGCGACCTCGACCTCGACCGTCGGATTTCCCCGAGAGTCGAGAATCTCGCGGGCTCCGACCTGTTCGATGATTGGCACTTGGGTCTCCCTCTGGCGTCACGGACTCGTGCGAACGCCCATCAGCCTAAACGGTGCCCGTAGTAGAAGTGCGGCAGCTACCGGTACCTATCGCAACCTATCGCTGGTGCCCGTTGGCATACGCCGTCGCCCAGTCCCGCACGGCGCGCGCGTAGTCGTCGGACAGGTTGTAGGCGTGCAGCGCGTCCATCCAGCCGTGCGGGCTGGACAGATCCTTGCCGCGGTAGCAGAGATAACCCGCCGCCGACAGCGCCGCGTCGTCGATGTTGTCGGGGCTGGCGAACCCGGTGTTGTTTGCGTCGACGCCGTACAACCGCCACGTGTCCGGGATGAACTGCATGGGCCCCATGGCGCGGTCGACGGCGTCGTCGCTGTCCATGCTGCCGGAGTCGGAGTCCGGAATCCGCAGGTTGTTCATGGTGCCGTCGAGTGGCACGCCGCGGATCGGGGGCGTGACGTCACCGTTCGGGGCGATGGTCGCGCCGCGGTAGGTGCCGTGGTGGCTCTCGACCATCCCGATGCCCGCGAGCGTCGTCCACGCGATGTGGCACTTGGGGTTCTCGACCTCGGCCACGCGCGCGGCGTACCCGTAGGCCTCCAGTGCCATGACCGGAATGCCCAGCGGCGGTGCCAGATGCTCGGCCCAGTCACGCAGCTGGTCCGCGCCCCGACCCTTCACATGGGTATTGATCGGAGGCACCGCAGGCCCCGGCGGCGGCGGCACTCCGCGCAGGTAGCCGGGCTGAAACGAGCAGCTCGAGGCCATCAGGAGCGCCGTCGCGAGGACAACAGCGCTCGCCCGCAGCCAACGCGCTCGCAACACCGGTACTCCCCTATACCCAGAGATTGTCGACGGATTCGTCGCCCGTCATCGTCGCATGCCGAGCTGAGTGCACCCCGAAGCGCAAGCTTTCCGGCACGAAGGTACGACGGCCACCCATCCGCTGATAAGGTTGGCTTGCCTTGCTTTGGCAAGGCAAACCTGTGTTGCCGTTTAGTCTATCTAAGGATTGCGGATGACCACCACTTTCGCGGTCTCGACATCGCTGGTCGCCGCAGGCCCGGGCATTTCTTCACAGCTATTTGGCAGCTTGCTGATCGGCCTTCGTGAAGGCCTCGAAACTGCGATCGTCGTCACCATCCTCATCGCCTTCCTCGTGAAGTCCGACCGCCGCGACGCCCTCAAGTGGGTCTGGCTCGGGGTCGCCGCCGCCATCGCGATGACCATTGGCGTCTTCCTGTCCATCCAGCTCAGCGAGAACACCATCTCCGGCCTGGCAGCCGAGGCCATCGCCGGCGTCGCCTCCCTGGTGGCGGTGATCATTGTCACGACCATGGTGCTGTGGATGCGCAAGGCCGCCGCCACCATCTCCGGCGAACTGCGCAGCGACATGGCGCGCGCCCTGGAGACCGGCGGGATGGCCGTCGCCACCCTGGCCTTCCTGGCCGTCGGCCGCGAGGGCGTCGAGACGGCACTGTTCATGGTCGGCTACGCCAACGCGTCAACCGCGTGGCCGTTGGCCGGACTCGTGATCGGCCTGCTCATCGCCGTCGTCGTCGCCTACGGCATGTACGCCGGCGCGGTGCGGATCAACCTGGCGAAGTTCTTCAAGTACACCGGCGCGTTCCTCGTCGTCGTCGCCGCGGGCATCCTGTCGTACGCCATCCACGCGCTGCAGACCGTCGGCTGGCTGCCCGGGCTGGGCGCCAAAGCCTTCGACATGACCGGCGCATTCAACTGGTCGTCGTGGTACGGCCAGGTGATCCAGGGCGTCTTCAACATCAGCCCCGCCCCCTCGATCCTGCAGTTCGTCTGCTGGCTGGCGTACCTCGTGGTCGTCCTGACGCTGTTCCTGCGACCCGTCGCAGCCAAACCCGCCCCTGCTGCCACCCTCGAAAGGTCCGCCAAGTGAATCTCGCTGCCCTGAACGTCAAGACCGGCGTAGCTGCCTCGGTAGCCCTGCTCGCCGGCCTGACCGCGGTCTCCGCGTGCTCGTCCAAGACGGACGAGAACAAGTCCGCCTCCGGCGAGATCACCGTGACCGCGACCGATGATGCCTGCAAACTGTCGGCAACGTCGGCCAAGACGGGCACCAGCACCTTCGTCGTCACCAACAACGGCACCAAGGTCACCGAGTTCTACGTCTACGGCCCCGGCGACAAGGTCATGGGCGAGATCGAGAACGTCTCCCCCGGCCTGCAGCGCAAGCTGATCGTGCAGCTGCCCGAAGCCGGCACCTACAAGACCGCGTGCAAGCCCGGCATGGTCGGCGACGGCATCCGCGGCGACTTCACCGTCACCGGCGACACCGTCAAGATCGACGACACCGGCAAGTTCAAGGAAGCCGCCGACTTCTACAAGAAGTACGTCGTCGAGCAGACCACCGCGCTGGTGCCGGCGACCGAGGCCTTCGCCGCCGCCGTGAAGAAGGGTGACGTCGCCGGCGCCAAGGCGCAGTACCCGAAGGCCCGTACCTTCTACGAGCGCATCGAGCCGGTGGCCGAGTCGTTCCCGGATGACCTGGACCCGCGGATCGACCTGCGCGAAGCCGACGTCAAGCCCGGCGACAAGTGGACCGGCTTCCATGTCCTGGAGAAGCAGCTGTGGATCACCGGCCTGCAGCCTGACGCCAACGCCCTGGCCGACCAGCTGGTCGCCGACGTCAAGGAGCTCGAGGCCGGCGTCAAGGATCCGAAGTGGACCATCGACTCCACCAAGATCGCCGGTGGCGCGCAGGAACTGCTGGACGAGATCGCCAAGACCAAGATCACCGGCGAAGAAGACATCTTCAGCCACACCGACCTGTGGGACATCCAGGCCAACATCGAGGGCTCGCGCACCGCGGTCGGCTCGGTGGACCCCATCCTCGACGAGCGCAACCCGCAGCTGGGCAAGGACGTCGACGCGGCCTTCGAGAATGTCCAGAAGCTGCTGGACAAGTGGCGCCAGGGCGACGGCTTCATCTCGTACGACAAGGTGACCGAGCCTGAGCGGCAGGAACTTTCGCGCGCCGTCGACGCCTTGAGCAAGGAGGTCAGCGAGGTGCAGGGTGTCGTCGCCAAGCAGTGAGCCCCAGCCGGCGACCGCTGAGCCGACCGTGACCGAGTCCGGTGGGCTCAGCCGGCGCAAGCTCTTCGGCGCTGCCGGGGTGACGGCCGCCGTCGTCGGCGCCGCCGCCACCGGCGCGCTGGCCGGCCGTTCCTCCGCGGCCGTCGTCGACAACAGCCTGACCAAGCCGGTGCCGTTCCGCGGCACCCACCAGGCGGGCATCGTCACCGCCGCGCAGGACCGGATGCACTTCGCCACTTTCGACGTCACGACGGACAAGAAGGCCGACGTCGTCGCGATGCTGAAGAAGTGGACCGAGATGGCCGAGCGCATGACGCTCGGCGAGGAGGCCGTCGCGCACGGGGCCATCGGGCTCAATCCGTACGCCCCGCCGGCCGATACCGGTGAGGCCCTTGGGCTTTCACCCTCTGCGCTGACCCTCACGATCGGCTTCGGCCCGACGTTCTTCCGCAAGGACGGCAAGGACCGGTTCGGCATCGACGGGCAGCGGCCGGCACATCTGGTCGACCTGCCCAAGTTCCGCAACGAGACGCTCGACCCGAAGCGCTGCGGCGGCGACATCGTCGTGCAGGCTTGCGCCAACGACCCGCAGGTCGCGGTGCACGCCATCCGCAACCTGGCCCGCGTCGGTTTCGGCACGGTCGCGGTGCGGTACTCGCAGCTCGGGTTCGGCCGCACGTCGTCGACCACCGTCACACAGTCCACGCCACGAAACCTGTTCGGGTTCAAGGACGGAACGAACAACCTGAAGGCCGAGGACACCGCGGCCATCGACCAGCACGTCTGGGTCGGCTCCGGCGACGGACCGGCCTGGATGACCGGCGGCGCGTATCTGATCAGCCGCCGCATCCGGATGCTCATCGAATCGTGGGACCGCACGGTGCTCGCGGAGCAGGAGCGGGTTATCGGGCGGCAGAAGGGCAACGGCGCACCCAACGGGTACACCGACGAGTTCACCCCGCTCGACTTCGAGAGCAAGGGCGCCGACGGCGCACCGCTGATCGACGTCGACTCGCACGTGCGGTTGGCCTCACCCGAGGCCAACAAGGGCGCGAAGATCCTGCGCCGCGGGTACAACTTCACCGACGGCTCAGACGGTTTCGGCCACCTGGACGCGGGCCTGTTCTTCATCGCGTTCGTCCGCAACCCGGCCGAATCGTTCATCCCGATGCAGAAGTCGTTGTCCGACAACGATGCCCTCAACGAATACATCACGCACACCGGCAGCGGCATCTTTGCCTGCCCGCCGGGTGTGCGTGATGGTTCGTCGGACTACTGGGGATCGACGCTGCTCGGCTGAGACTCGGGCTGCTCGGCGGTGCGGTAACGGTTGTAGAACGCGAGCGACGCGACCGCTGCGGCGGCACCGATGACACCCCACAGTGCGATCTGGAAGACCAGCGAACCGAACAGGAAGTCGTAGGTCATGGTCAGGTACAGCGACCAGGCGACGCGGTAGCCCGACCAGAAGGCCAACAGGCCGGTGCTGATCGCGATGATCAGGCTCTGCTGGCGGTCGAAGCGGTTGACGTGCTGTTCGATGGCGGCGGGGAGCTTCATGGTGATTCCTTCCTCAGGTTTCTCGGACGCTCGTCGGTCGGCGTCGTTGAAGCAATCACACCGGGGCCCGCCGGCTACCGATCCCAAGTTCCGGTGACGCGCGAGCGTGCGTACAGATCGCAGATCCGGCGGTTGAGGCGCGCCGGCTGCACATTCGCGGACCCCTCCAGCGCAGGCGGCGGAGATCCAGCTCCAAAACGCCGTGCAGTTGCGTTGGGCGCGCCTACAGCGGCTTCACGTTGCGCGAGACTGACCTGACGGCGGAAATCCAGCTCGAAAATCACCCTGCGGTCAGGCTCGCCGAAGCTCGCGTGGCAACGGGAGTGACGAATATGCCGACTCGTCAGTCCGCGCGGCCCACGGTGTTCCGCCAGCGCAGCGGTGGGGCCCCGAACCGACGGCTGAATGCCCGGCTGAAACCGGCTTCGGAGGAATAGCCCACTGCCGCGGCGATCGCAGCGACCGACGCGGTATCCGTCCGCAACAACTGCGCCGCCCGGTCGAGCCGGCGGTCGATGAGGTAGCCGGCGGGCGGACACCCCAGCAGCCGGGTGAACCGCTCGGCGAACGCGGTCCGCGACAGGTTGGCCATCTGAGCGAGTTAGGCGACCGACCACGGCCGTGCCAAATCCTGGTGAACGGCCGAAAGCACTTGACCCAGTAGCGGATCCAACGCGGCAGTCAGCCAGCCCGACGGCGCGGCCGTGTCGCGCGACCAGGCCCGCAACGTGTGGATGAACAGCAGGTCCAGGATGCGCGAGATCATCACCGCCGATCCGGGCCGCGGCGCCGCGACCTCTGCCACCAGCAGCCGCAGGCTGACCTCCAGCCACTCCCGATCCACCCCGCCACCGGGCACCACGATGGCCGGGGGCAGCACCGACAACAGCGGATCGGCGACGGCGTCGTCGACCGCGAACGTCCCGGTCACCCAGCGCGGCGAATCCTGTTGCGGGAGTTCATCTTCGTCGGTGTAGCGGTCAGCGTCGACGATCTCGCGGACCGGTACGTCGGGCCCCGCCTGCAGCTGGTGCCGGTCACCGCGGGCCAGGAGCACCAGGTCGCCACCGCGCAGCGTGATCGCCGGACCGCCGCCGCGCACCCGGAGCCGGACGTCGCCGTGCTCGACGATGTGCAGGAGGCGTTGCCCCGGCATCGCGATGGTGAACGGCACGCAGCGGGGCGCATAACGGGCGACGTGCTGACCGCGCAGGCGCACGGTGTCGAGGATCTCGGAGAACGCATCGGACACAGCTGGCGGTGAATCGGCAAAGTTTGGCGCCTGATCAGTCATTGAACTTGCCTCATCGTCCAAATACTGTCACCGCATGACCGAAAAACCAACAGTCGTCCTGGTCCACGGATTCTGGGGCGGTGCCGCCCACTGGGCCAACGTGATCGTCGAACTGAACCGGCGTGGCTACCCGTCGCTGCGCGCGGTGGAGAACCCGCTGACGTCGCTGGCCGACGATGCCGAGCGCACCCGCAAGATGGTCAGTCAGGTCGACGGTCCGGTCGTCCTGGTCGGGCACTCGTACGGCGGGGCCGTCATCACCGAAGCCGGAGACCTGCCCAATGTGAAGGCCCTGGTCTACATCGCGGCCTTCGCACCCGACGCCGGGGAGAGCCCCGGCGGGATCACCCAGGAGATGCCACCCGCGGCGGCAGCCAACCTCGCACCCGATTCGGACGGCTACCTCTGGGTCCTCCAGGACAAGTTCCACGAGAGCTTCTGTCAGGACCTATCCGACGATGAAGCGCTCGTCATGGCCGTCACCCAAAAGGCGCCGCTGGCATCGACTTTCAGCGACACGGTGACGGCGCCGGCCTGGCGGGTCAAGCCGTCGTGGTATCAGGTCTCCACACAGGACCGCATGATCCACCCCGACAACGAACGCCGCATGGCGGCGCGCATCAACCCGCGCAAGATCATCGAACTGGACGCCAGCCACGCGTCGCTGGCTTCGCAGGCGGTGGCCGTGGCCGACCTGATCGACGAGGCCGCGACTCAGACGTCCTGAGGCGGCCAGTGCTCCCGCCACTCGTCCTCTGACACCGCGCCCAACGGTGCGGCATCCAACTCCACCGCCACTTCGTCGCCGCGGCGGGCGGCGACGATGCGGCGCTCGGCCTCGCGCACAGTGTCGATGAATTCCAGAGCCACTGTGCGCAAGGCGCTTTCGGCGTCGACGCCAGGTTCCAGCGTCACCGAGGTGAGCCCGGCCGGAAGCAGATCGGACGGCAAACCGGCCGTGCCGGTCCGTTCGATCAGCTTCTGCGCCAGCGCCAGCGCCGGCAGCGCCGTCGGCACCTCGTCCATGCACGACGTCCGTGCCGCCTTCTCCAGCGCCTTGCGCTCTTCCCACTGGGCGATCTGGTCTTCCAGCGAAATCTCTTGTCCGGCAAGTACTGCCGGCACCCGGTTGCCCAGCTTACGAATCAGGGTGTCGGCGACGTCGTCGATGCCGAACGGGTGTAGCGGCGCGTCTTCGGCGATGCGGGCGTGAAACAGCACCTGCAGCAACACATCTCCGAGTTCCTCACGGACGTCGTCGGCGTTGCCGCCCCGCACCGCGTCGAACAGCTCGTAGGTCTCCTCCAACAGGTACCGGCGCAGCGAGTCGTGCGTCTGCTCGCTCTCCCACGGGCCGTTGGTGCGCAGCTTGTCCATCATCGTGACGGCGTCGATGAGCCGCTCGCCCGGCTGCGAACTGTCCGCCGCGATCAGCTTCTCACCGGCCGCGAGCCGCGCCCGCACCTGCGGATGCTCCGGATCGGACGACAACAGCACCGGTGCCGGATTGTCGGCGTCGCCGTAGGCCGGCCGGCCCGACGGCAACGACCACGGCACCTTGACCGGCAGTTCCTCGGTGTACTGCACGTCGCCGGTGAGCAGCACGAGCGCGTCGATCGGCATCAGCGAGGGGCGGCGCGGATCGACCAGGACGACCGTCATGTGCGATCCGCCTCTGCCACCGCGCTACCTCCCAGGTCGGTGATATCAACTTCACCTGCCGCTTTCCCGTCGAGCACCAGCAGCAAACCCGCCACCGCACGCGCCAGCTCCAGGTCCCGGATACGCGGTGCCCCGACCCCGGCACCGGCCCGCGGAATCGGGATCTGCACCGTCGACGTGGTGGCCCGGTACGTCGCGCCGGGATACATCCGCTTGAGCCGCAGCTGCCCCGAGTCCATGAGCGTCAGCGGCGTCAGCCGGATGGTCGAGTCCGAGATCGCGCTCACCTCGGTGACGCCGTACTCGCGGCACAGCAGCCGCAGGCGCGCCACCGCGACGAGGCGCTGCGCGGGTTCGGGCAGCGGTCCGTAGCGGTCCACCAACTCCTCGACCACCGACGCCACCGCCGCGTGGTCGGACGCCGCAGCCATCCGGCGGTAGGCCTCGAGCCGCAGCCGGTCGCTGCCGATGTAGTCCGGCGGCAGGTGGGCGTCGATCGGCAGGTCGACCCGCACCTCCTTCGGTTCCTCCACGGCTGCAATGGTTTTGCCGTCCACGGCGGCCCGGTAGGCCTCGACGGCCTCACCGACCAGCCGGACGTACAGGTCGAAGCCGACGCCCGCGACGTGCCCGGACTGTTCGACACCGAGCACGTTGCCCGCGCCGCGGATCTCGAGGTCCTTCATCGCCACCGCCATACCGGCGCCCAGATCGTTGTTCTGGGCGATGGTCGCCAGCCGGTCGTGCGCGGTCTCGGTGAGCGGCACCTCGGGCGGGTACAGGAAGTACGCGTACCCGCGCTCGCGGCTGCGGCCGACGCGGCCCCGCAGCTGGTGCAGCTGCGACAGGCCGAACGTGTCGGCCCGCTCCACGATCAGGGTGTTGGCGTTCGAAATGTCAAGGCCCGTCTCGACAATCGTGGTGCACACCAGGATGTCGTATTCGCGGTTCCAGAAGCCCTCGACGGTCTTCTCCAGCATCTCCTCGGGCATCTGCCCGTGCGCGACCACGACGCGCGCCTCCGGCACCAGCTGGCGCACCCGCGCGGCCGCGTTGTCGATCGACTTCACCCGGTTGTGGATGTAGAACGCCTGCCCGTCCCGCAGCAGCTCGCGTCGCAGCGCCGCGGCGACCTGCTTGTCGTCATGCGGCCCAACGTAAGTCAGCACCGGGAAGCGTTCCTCGGGCGGCGTCAGAATCGTCGACATCTCCCGGATGCCCGCGAGGCTCATCTCCAGCGTGCGCGGGATCGGGGTGGCGCTCATCGTCAGCACGTCGACGTGCGTGCGCATCGACTTGATGTGCTCCTTGTGCTCGACGCCGAACCGCTGTTCCTCGTCGACGATCACCAGACCCAGGTCTTTCCACGTCACGCCAGTCGCCAGCAGCCGGTGCGTGCCGATCACGACGTCGACCGAGCCGTCCTTCAAACCCTCGACCACCAAACGGGATTCGGCCGGATCGGTGAACCGGGACAGGCCCTTGACCGTCACCGGGAAGCCCGCCATGCGCGCGGTGAAGGTCTGCAGATGCTGGTCGGCCAGCAGCGTCGTCGGCACCAGCACCGCGACCTGCTTGCCGTCCTGCACGGCCTTGAACGCCGCGCGGACCGCGATCTCGGTCTTGCCGTAGCCGACGTCACCGCAGATGACCCGGTCCATCGGGACCGGCTTCTCCATGTCGGCCTTGACCTCGGTGATCGCGGTCAACTGGTCCATGGTCTCGGTGAAGCCGAACGCGTCTTCCATCTCGGCCTGCCACGGGGTGTCCGGCGCGAACGCATGCCCCGGCGCCGACTGTCGCTTGGCGTACAGCGACACCAGCTCGCCGGCGATCTCGCGAACGGCCTTGCGCGCCTTGGTCTTCGTGTTGGTCCAGTCGCTGCCGCCGAGCCGGCTCAGCGTGGGCTCGGTGCCGCCGACGTAGCGGGACAGCTGATCCAGCGAATCCATCGGCACGTACAGCCGGTCGGACCCACCGCCGCGTTTGGCCGACGCGTACTCGAGCACCAGGTACTCACGCCGGGCGCCCCCGACCACACGCTCGGTCATCTCGACGAACTTGCCGATGCCGTGCTGATCGTGCACCACCAGGTCGCCGGCCGTCAACGCCAGCGGGTCGACGACGTTGCGCCGTTTGGCGGCAAGCCTTTTGCCCTCGGTGACCCCGGCCCGGTTACCCGTCAGGTCAGTCTCCGTGATGATCACGAGGTTGACGCCGGCCAGCACCAGACCGTCGTGCAGCGGGCCCTTGAGCACACCGACGACACCAGGCTTCGGCACCTCGCCGGGCTCCAACATCGTTGCGGCGACGTCGGATTCGCCGAGTTGCTCGACCACGCGGTGTGCGGTACCGGTGCCCGGCGTCACCACCGCGGCGAGCCCGCCGGTGGCGATGTGCGCCCGCAGCATCGCGAAAATCTCTTCGAGGCTCTGCTGGCTGCGCGCCGACGGCGCCGGCCGGATGTCGAGCTCCCGCGCCGACTCGTTGGCCAGCTGGCTCAGCGTCCACCACGGGTGGCCGCCGGCGGCCGCGGATTCACGGACCTCAACGAAGTCCCGGAAGCCCGAACCGCCGAGCTGCTCGATGTCGATCGGCGCGTCGCCGCCCACGGCGGCCACCGACCACGACGCCTCCAGGAACTCGCGGCCGGTCTTGATCAGGTCGGCCGCGCGGGTCCGCACCTTCTCCGGATCGCAGATCAGCAGCGGCGCACCGGCCGGGAGCCGGTCGGTGAGCAGCGCCAGTTCGCCGGGGCGCAACACCGGCAGCAGCGCCTCCATGCCGTCGACCGGAATGCCCTCGGCGAGCTTGGCCATCATGTCGGCGACGCTGCCGGTCACCTGGTTGTCGCTACTGGGCAGGCCCGCGCCGATCTCGGCGGCGCGTTCGCGGACGTCCGCGGTCAGCAGCAGTTCACGGCACGGCATCGCGATCACGGTGTCGACGGCGATCTCGGGGATGGACCGCTGGTCGGCCACCGAGAACATCCGCATCTCGGTGACCTCGTCGCCCCAGAACTCGACGCGCACGGGGTGCTCGGCAGTCGGGGTGAAAACGTCGAGAATGCCTCCGCGGACCGCGAATTCGCCGCGCTTGCCCACCATGTCGACGCGCGTGTAGGCCAGCTCGACCAGCCGCGCGACGGTGTCGTCGAAGTCGGCCTCGCCGCCGACGGTCAGCGTCACGGGTTCGGCGTCGGTCACCCCGCCGGCCAGCGGCTGCAGCAGCGACCGGGCCGTGGTGACCACCACGCGCAGCGGCGGACCGAGGCGGGCGTCATCAGGCAGCGCCAACCGGCGCAGCACCGTCAGCCGGGCACCCACGGTGTCGACGCCGGGCGAGAGCCGCTCGTGCGGCAGCGTCTCCCACGACGGGAACAACGCCACGGCGTCGCCGTGGACAGCCCGCAGTTCGGCGGTGAGATCGTCGGCCTCGCGACCGGTGGCCGTGACGACCAGCACCGGGCCCGCGGCGGCCAGCGCGGCCGCGACCGGGAGCCGTGCGCTGACCGGGCCCACCAGAGCCTGCTCGGCGACACCCTCAGCGGCCTGCCGCGTCAATTCCTGCAGGCCAGGATCGGTGAGTGCGAGTTGGACGAGCCCCGCCAACGGGGTTTGGATCGATTGCTGCCCCGGGGAGGTCATGATGCCTCTGATTGTAGTTCGCAGGACTTCGTCAATATTGGGCACCGTCCCGTCAAGGGATCGTCAACGCGGCGCTCAGCGGCCGATTCGGGGCGCAGGGTGGATCCATGACACTGCTCGACATCCTGCCGTCCCTGCGGGGCGCCATGCGTCCGCGCATCGACACCGCCATCTGGCCGCTGACCACCCAGGTCGACGCCCGGGGCCGACTCTGCGTCGGGTCGGTCGCGCTCACCGACGTGGCCGACGAGTTCGGCACGCCCGCATACGTTCTGGATGAGGCCGACTTCCGCAAGCGGGCGCAGCACTACCGTGCCACGTTGCGCGGTGTCGAGGTCGTCTACGCCGCCCAGTCCCTGCTGACCAGGACCGTTGCCGGTTGGGTGCACGAAGCCGGCCTCGGCATGGCGGTGTGTTCAACGGCCGAGCTGGCCACGGCGCTCGCCGGCGGCATGGACCCGGCGCGCATCGTCGTCCACGGCAGCGGCAAGTCGGTCGACGAACTGGCCACCGCCGCGGGCGCCGGCGTCGGCCGCATCGTGCTGGACTGCCCCATCGAGATGGCCTACCTGGCCGGCGTCGCGCGCCGGCGGCAGGCCGTGCTGCTGCAGGTCCGGCCCGGTATCGACGTGCTGCCGACCGTCCGTCGCGCACTGGCCACGCCGCAACTGCCGCTGGCCGGGCTGTACTGCAATCTCGGCACGCAGATCGCCGAACCGGAGGTCTACGTCGAAGCCGTCCGCGGCCTCGTCGACACCATGACCGATGTGCGCGCCGCCCACGGCGTGGTGCTCACCGAGCTGAACATCGGCGGCGGCCACGCCATCGCCTACCGCACCGGGGAACCCGAACTCGACGTGCCGGCCCTGGCCGATTTCCTGGAAGACGCCGTCGACGCCGCGTGCGCCGCCAACCGGTTCCCCCGTCCCCGGCTCGTCGTCGAACCCGGCCGGGCGATCAGCGGCCGCGCCGGCGTGACGCTGCACCGCGTGCAATCGGTGTCGGCCCGCACCGACGGCCGCGCCGTCGTCACCGTCGACGGCAGCCACCCACATTCCGCACCGGTTGCGAATTACACTGTCGCCCTTGCCAATCGGCACCCGCTCGGGCCCACGCGGCCGTCCACCGTCGTCGGCCGCGACGGCTCCGTCATCGCCGACGATCTCGACCTGCCCGACGACGTCCACCCCGGCGATCTGCTCGCCACCGCGTGCACCGGCGCCTACCACCACAGCATGGCGTCGAACTTCACCATGACGACGCGGCCGCCCGTCATTGCCGTGTGCGACCGCCGGGTCCGGGCACTGATCCGCCGCGAGACCACCGCGGACCTGCTGCTGCGCGACTGCGGCTGACGGTGGAATTCCCGTCTACGACAGCGGTTGCGAGACGCTAGCCTGTTGACAGGGAATTCACAGTCCGGGGGGACGGCATGGCATCACGGTCGGGGGCGACTGCCGAGTGTCGGTGACCATTTCCGCGGTGCAGGCTTCGGACCCCGCACGTCTGGCAGACGGTGCCGCGCAACTGCGCGGTGACGTCAAGCAACTCGACGAGCTGATATTCGACGAGCGGCGTGCACTGCACCAGCTCGGCGAGGCCTGGGAAGGTACCGCCGCCGACGCCGCGAAGGCCAAGGGCGACGCCCTGGTTCAGCAACACGAGGCGCTGAAGTCCCGGCTCACGTCCATGCAGTCGACGCTGGAGTCGGCCGGCACCAGCCTGACTACACTGCGCGGCACGATCACCGGGATGGTGCAGCAGGTCTTCGCGCTCGGTGGCACGGTCAGCGACGACGGCACCGCCACCTCGACCGGCGCGGGCCAGACGTTCACCCCCGAACTCGCCGCGGCGTACACCTCGATTCTCAAGAGCCTGCTGCAGCAGTTCAGCGCCGTCGACGAAGCCACGGCCGCCGCCATCGATTCGGCTGGTACCGGCAGGAACAACATCGTCGGTGAGCCGCCGGCCGCGCCCCTGGACCGCGAGCTCGACAGTCTCAAACCGCCCGACGGCGCCACAGACACCGAGGTCAACCAGTGGTGGGACGGGCTGAGCAAGGAAGAGCGGGACCGCATCATCGCCGAGCGGCCCGACTGGATCGGCAATCTCGACGGTGTGCCCGGCTCTGCGCGGGATCTGGCCAATCGCAACCGGTTGGCGAAACTGCGCAATGACCCCAACCTGACCGAAGAGGAGAAGGGCACCCTCGCCGCGATCGACGACGCCCTCTCCAAGCCGGACCGCCAGCTACTGGTGGTGGACTTCGACGGCGAGCACCCGAAAGTGGCTGTCGCGCTGGGCAATGTCGATACCGCCAAGCACGTCAGCGTGTACGTGCCGGGCACCGGGTCGGTGACGTACGACAAGAAGAACGCGGGCAACGACCTGCCGACCTACATCGAGCAGTCCGAGTGGCTCAAGCGCGACACCGAGAACGTCCTCAGAGATGCCGGCAAGGGCGACGAGACCGTGGCCACCGTCGCCTGGCTGGGCTACGAACCGCCGGAGGACGTCGGGCAGGCTGCCAGCGCGCACTACGCCGACGACAACGCGCCGAAGCTGGCGTCGTTCATCAACGGCCTGGACAGCTCGCGCGACACCGACCCGCATCTGACGGTGCTCGGCCATTCGTACGGTTCGACGCTGGCCAGCGAGGCCCTGCAGCGCGGGACGGCCGCCGACGACGCCGTGTTCATGGGCTCACCGGGCCTGGAGACCAACCCGCTGCAGTTCCTGCACCACACCACCCCGTCGGACCTGCATCTGTCGCAGGGCCACGTGTTCGTCGAACATGCCAAGAACGACGTCGTGGCCGACCTCGGCCGCTTCGGCGTGACGATCCCGTCGAACCTGCCCGGCCTCATCGACCTGTCAACCAACGCCGAGACCACGCCGTTGGGGCAACGCGCCGAATCGACGGGCCACAGCAAGTACTCGTTCATCGGCACCACGGCGCTCTACAACCAGGCCGTCGTGGTGGCAGGTCTAGGACAAGATGACCACTACGTGAAGCGGGAGGATTGATGTGGCGTTCGGTGATCACCGTGCTGCTGGCGTTCGCATTGAGTGGGTGCGGTCCGATGTTTGAGTCCGGCTATCAGGGTGGCCCCGTCGAGGGCGATTACGGCTACGGCACTCCTCAGGAGCTCGGCACGCTACTGGCCCGCCGCGACGCGGAAGACGTCATCGCCGACCGCGACCGCATGATGACCGAGATCGCCGACGCTCTCGCCGCCATCGTGCCGGGGGGCCAGTGGCTGCCCGACGACAAACCCGGCTCCACAGGCTGCGGCGACTTCGGATCGACCAAGGGCAACATCTACTTCAGTCCGCACTACACATCGAAAGTGCCTGTGCCCGCCGCGCTCTGGAACCGGGCCACGCAGGCCATCATCGACATCGCGGCCAGATACGGCTACACCAATGTGACCGGCGGCCCGGGAGACGTCACGGACGACGAGCACAAAGGACTGGTCATCACCGACGCCGACGGCGGCCGCTTCACGTTCGGGTCGGCCAAGGCCTCGTCGATGTACGTCGGCACCGGCTGCTACCTCACCGCCGAGGACAAGCGCAAGGCCCGCGAAGCCGCCCCGAAGTAGTCAGTTCTCGTGCAGCTCCGGGTCGGACTCGAGGTGCGTCAGCCCGTTCCAGCACAGGTTGACCACGTGCGCGGCGACCACTTCCTTCTTGGGCTGCCGCACATCCAGCCACCACTGGGCCGTCATCGACACCGAACCGACCAGCGCCTGCGCGTACAGCGGCGCCAGTTCCGGATCGAGCCCCCGCCGGGAGAAGTCACCGGCCAGGATCGACGACACCTGGTTGACGGCGTCGTTGAGCAGCGTCGCGTAGGTGCCGGCCGTGATGGTCGCGGGCGAGTCGCGGATCAGGATCCGGAAGCCGTCGGTGTGCTCCTCGACGTAGGTCAGCAGCGCCAGCGCCACCCGCTCGACGCGCACCCGGGACCTGTTGTTGGTCAGTGACGACGTGATGCCGTCCAGCAGCGCCGACATCTCGCGGTCGACGACGACGGCGTAGAGGCCTTCCTTACCGCCGAAATGCTCGTAGACGACGGGCTTGGAGACGTTGGCGCGCTGCGCGATTTCCTCGATGGACGTGCCGTCGTAACCGCGCTCGGCGAAAAGCGACTTCGCGATCTCGATGAGCTGCTGACGGCGTTCACTGCCGGTCATGCGCGCACGAGGGCTGCGCGCTCCGTTCTCCGCCGCTGCCATGGTCGCCAGCGTATCCGCTTGCACTAGAGTCTCTGGCGAGTAATCCGTCGTGGTGTAATCGGCAGCACCTCTGATTTTGGTTCAGATAGTTCAGGTTCGAGTCCTGGCGACGGAGCAAGTTCAAAGCGCGATGCGGCGTAGAGAGAGGCGTACGTGACTCGAGGCGAAGCCGCTGTCATCGTTCTGGCAGCTGGGTCGGGCACCCGGATGCGCTCCGACATCCCGAAGGTCCTGCATACGCTGGCCGGCCGCAGCATGCTGGCGCACGCGCTACATGCCGTGGCCAAGGTCAACCCGACGCACCTGGTCGTGGTGGTCGGTAAGGAGCGCGAGCGCGTCACCGCCCATGTGCACGAGATCGCGGGCGGCCTCGGGCGCAGCGTCACCGTCGCCATCCAGGACCAACAGCTCGGCACCGGGCACGCCGTCAGCTGCGGGCTGTCCGCACTGCCCGAGGACTTCGCCGGCACCGTCGTCGTCACCGCGGGTGATGTGCCGTTGCTCGGCGCCGACACCCTTGCCGACCTCGTCGACACCCACGCCGCCGCCACCGCGGCTGCCACGGTGCTGACCACCACCGTCACCAACCCGACGGGCTACGGCCGCATCCTGCGCACGCAGGACCACGAGGTGATCGGCATCGTCGAGCAGGCCGACGCCACCGAATCCCAGCGCGCCATCCGCGAGGTGAACTCCGGGGTGTACGCGTTCGACGCGGCAGCCCTGCGGTCGGCGCTGAGCCGGCTGCGCTCGGACAACGCCCAACAGGAGCTCTACCTCACCGACGCCATCGCGATCGTGCGCGGCGACGGCCAGATCGTCCGGGCCCACCACGTCGACGACAGCGCACAGGTCTCCGGTGTCAACGACCGCGTGCAACTGTCCGAGGTGGCCGCCGAGCTGAACCGCCGCATCATCGCCGGGCATCAGCGCGCGGGCGTCACGATCATCGACCCGGCCACCACCTGGATCGACGTCGACGTGAGCATCGGCCGCGACACCGTCGTCAAGCAGTGCACCCAGCTGCTGGGCGCCACCGACGTCGGCGCGAACTGCGTCATCGGCCCCGACACGACGCTGACCGACATGGAGGTCGGTGACGGCGCCGAGGTGATCCGCACCCACGGGCAGCTGGCCGTCATCGGCGCCGGCGCCACCGTCGGGCCGTTCACGTACCTGCGGCCCGGCACCGAGCTGGGCGCCGACGGCAAGCTGGGCGCGTTCGTCGAGGTCAAGAACTCGAAGATCGGCACCGGCACCAAGGTGCCGCACCTGACCTACGTCGGGGACGCCGACATCGGCGAGTACAGCAACATCGGCGCGTCCAGCGTCTTCGTCAACTACGACGGCGAGAACAAGAACCGCACCACCATCGGTTCGCACGTGCGCACGGGCTCGGACACCATGTTCGTCGCACCCGTGACCGTCGGCGACGGCGCCTACACCGGCGCCGGCACCGTGGTCCGCGAGGACGTGCCGCCCGGCGCGCTGGCCGTCTCGAAGGGTGAGCAGCGCAACATCGAAGGCTGGGTCGAGCGCAAACGCCCCGACTCGAAGGCCGCAGCCGCAGCCCGGAAAGCGCGCGGCGAGAGCTGAGCTCGATGTTTGTTGTTGGTGTTCTGGTAACCCGGCAACAGTTCCGGGTTACCGGCAAGTACCATTACCGCGTATCGATCCCCCACCGCGAAAGCAGCACACAGTGGCCACGGACTGGACCGACAACCGCAAAAATCTGATGCTCTTCTCGGGGCGCGCGCACCCCGAACTGGCCGAACAGGTGGCCAAAGAGCTCGGCGTCGAGGTCACCCCGCAGACATCCCGGGACTTCGCGAACGGCGAGATCTTCGTCCGTTTCGACGAGTCGGTGCGCGGCAGTGACGCCTTCGTGCTGCAGAGCCACCCCGCGCCGCTGAACCACTGGCTGATGGAACAGCTCATCATGATCGACGCGCTCAAGCGCGGGTCGGCCAAGCGGATCACCGCGATCCTGCCGTTCTACCCGTACGCGCGCCAGGACAAGAAGCACCGCGGCCGCGAGCCCATCTCGGCCCGCCTGGTCGCCGACCTGCTCAAGACCGCCGGCGCCGACCGCATCGTCTCGGTCGACCTGCACACCGACCAGATTCAGGGCTTCTTCGACGGTCCGGTCGACCACATGCGCGGCCAGTCCCTGCTGTGCGGCTACATCGGTGACAAGTACTCCGACTCCGACCTCGTCGTGGTCTCCCCCGACTCCGGCCGCGTGCGCGTCGCCGAGAAGTGGGCCGACTCCCTGGGCGGCGTGCCGCTGGCCTTCATCCACAAGACCCGCGACCCGCTGGTCCCCAACCAGGTCAAGGCCAACCGCGTCGTCGGTGAGGTCAAGGGCAAGACCTGCATCCTGACCGACGACATGATCGACACCGGTGGCACCATCGCCGGCGCCGTCAAACTGCTGCGCGAAGACGGTGCCAAGGACGTCATCATCGCCGCCACCCACGGCGTGCTGTCCGACCCCGCGGCCCAGCGCCTCGCCGACTGCGGCGCCCGCGAGGTCATCGTCACCAACACGCTGCCCATCACGCCGGACAAGCAGTTCCCGGCACTGACCGTGCTGTCGATCGCGCCGCTGGTGGCCGCGACCATCCGCGCGGTGTTCGAAAACGGCTCGGTCACCGGCCTTTTCGACGGTTCTGCGTAATGTCGCGGATTTACCACAACCCCAAGTGCTCGACCTCCCGCAAGACGCTGGATCTGTTGCGGGAGAACGGCATCGAGCCTGAGGTTGTGCAGTATCTGAAGACGCCGCCGACGCGCGCCGAACTCGCGGCCATGATCGAGGATGCCGGCATCGACGTCCGCACCGCGGTGCGCAAGCGCGAAGCCCTCTACACCGAACTCAATCTGGCCGACGCCACCGACGAGCAGCTGCTCGATGCCATGGCCGAACACCCGATCCTGATCGAGCGGCCGTTCGTCGTCACCGACAAGGGCACCCGGCTGGCCCGCCCGATCGACGCGGTCCGCGAGATTCTGTGATCCTGCAGCGGGTTGCCGCGGCGGCTGCCGTCGCTCTGACCCTCGCCGCATGCGACGCGAAAACGCCTGACTACAAGTCGATCTGGTCGACGACGCCGACCACCAGCACGACGCCGGTGGACAAGGCCAGCCTGATCCCGTTCCCCGATTACCTGAACAAGCTCGGCGTGCAGAGCAAGCAGGTCGTCCCCGACCAGCTGACCGACCTCAAGGTGACACTGCCGCGGCCGCAGGGCTGGACGGGCTACAAGAACCTCAACTACTCGCCCGGCACCGTGACGATCGCCAAGAACGACACCTATCCCCTGGCGATGCTGATGGTGTTCCAGCTGTCCGGTGACTTCGACGTCAAGGACGCCCTCAAACACTCCGACGCCGACGCGCTGCTGTCCGAGAACTTCAAGAAGCTCTACAGCTCGGCCGAGGACTTCCAGGGTTATCCGTCGGCGATGATCGAAGGCAGCTACGACCTGCACAACCGCCGGATGCAGTCGTACAACCGCATCGTCATCGCGCAGCCGTCGCCGCCGCGACCGGGGATCCACTACCTGATCCAGCTGACCGTCACGACGTACGCCGAAGAAGCCAAGGAGCAGGCGGGCGACATCGAGGCGATCATCAAGGGCTTCTCGGTCGGACCCCAGTAGCGGCTCCGCACTAAGCTCGCCGTCATGAGCGAATGGACCGCCGCCGACCTTCCTTCTTTCGCTGGCCGCACCGTCATCGTCACCGGTGCGAACAGTGGCCTCGGCGAGATCACCGCCCGTGAACTGGCCCGCGTGGGCGCCAAGGTCATCCTCGCCTGCCGCAACACCGCCAAGGGCGACGCCGCGGCCGCCGGCATGACGGGCGACGTCGAGGTTCGGCCGCTGGATCTGCAGAGCCTGGCCTCGGTGCGGGAGTTCGCCGCCGGGGTCGACGAGGTCGACGTCCTGATCAACAACGCGGGCATCATGGCGGTGCCCTTCGCGGTGACCGAGGACGGCTTCGAGAGCCAGATCGGCACCAACCACCTCGGCCATTTCGCCCTGACCAATCTGCTGCTGCCCAAGATCACCGACCGCGTCGTCACGGTGTCGTCCGAGCTGCACCTGCTGGGCTACATCAGCCTCAAGGACCTGAACTGGAAGTCGCGGCCGTACTCGGCCTGGCTGGCGTACGGCCAGTCGAAGCTGGCGAACCTGCTGTTCACCAAGGATCTGCAGCGCCGGCTGTCGGTGGCCGGCTCTCCCGTGCGGGCGCTGACCGCACACCCGGGCTACTCGGCCACCAACCTGCAGGGCCACACCGGCAACGAGTTCGGCGACAAGTTCTGGCTCGCCGCCAACAAGATCGCCACCCCCGCCGCCTTCGGCGCCCGCCAGACGCTGTTCGCGGCGTCGCAGGACCTGCCGGGCAACACGTTCGTCGGCCCGAAATTCGGCTTCCGCGGGCCGACCGGCCCCACCCGGCTGATCAAACCGGCCGCCCGCTCGGCGCGCACCGCGACCGCCCTCTGGGACCTGTCCGCCCAGCTCACTGCCACTGAATTTCCGCTGTAAGGGGCGTTTCCGCTAGTCTTGCTGACGATCACGGCGAGGGTCGGTCTGTTTTCAGGCCACCGTTATCGACGGGAACTACAGCACAAATGTGCTCAGCCCTGGCCGTGCCACCCAGTAGATACGGCATCAGGAGCAATTCACATGGCCAAGAACGCGGCCCCCACCTCGAACAATCTGACCGCTGCGGTCCGTACCCGGACCGGCAAGGGCGCCTCGCGTCTGGCCCGTCGCGAAGGCCGCGTGCCCGTCGTGCTGTACGGCCACGGCACCGACCCCCAGCACCTCGAGATCAACGCCCGCGAGTTCGCCGCCGTCCTGCGTAACTCGGGCACCAACGCGGTGCTGACCCTGGACATCGCCGGCAAGGAGCAGCTCGCGCTGACCAAGCAGGTCGTCGTTCACCCGATCAAGCGCAACATCGAGCACGCCGACCTGATCGTCGTGAAGCGTGGCGAGAAGGTCACCGTCGACGTGAACGTCCTCGTCGAGGGCGACGCCGCCGCCGGCACCCTGGTCACCCAGGACGCCAACACCATCCAGATCGAGGCCGAGGCGCTGTCGATCCCCGAGTCGCTGACCGTTTCGGTCGAGGGCGTCGAGGCCGGCACCCAGATCCTGGCCGGCCAGGTCGAGCTGCCCAAGGGCGTCACCCTGGTGACCGACGCCGAGACGCTGGTCGTCAACGTCGTCACCGCGCCGACCGCTGAGGACCTGGACGCCGAGGGCGCCGGCGAGGAAGAGGCCGCTTCGGGCGAAGAGGCCGCAGCCGAGGGCGAGGCGGCCGAAGAGGCCGCTGCCGAGTCGGAGTAGTCCGCTTTGGCCGAGCCACTGCTGGTGGTCGGCCTGGGCAATCCTGGGCCGCGCTACGAAACAACGCGGCACAACGTTGGATTTCTGGTTGCCGACATCCTGGCCGAGCGCATCGGCTCAGGATTCAAGGTGCACAAGAAATCCGGAGCTGAGGTCACCACGGGCCGGCTGGGAGGCCGGTCCGTGGTGCTCGCCAAGCCGCGCACCTACATGAACGAATCCGGTAGGCACGTGGGGCCTTTGGCGAAGTTCTATTCGGTCGCACCGGCTGACGTCGTGGTGCTCCACGACGAGCTGGACATCGACTTCGGCCGTATCCGGCTCAAGTTCGGCGGCGGCGAGGGCGGCCACAATGGCCTGCGCTCGATCGCTTCCGCCTTGGGCACCAAGGACTTTCAGCGGGTCCGCATCGGCGTCGGCCGCCCGCCGGGACGGCAGGACCCGGCCGCGTTCGTACTGGAGAACTTCAATTCGAAGGAACGGCCCGAGTTGGGCACCATCCTCGAACAAGCCGCCGACGCAACGGAATTGCTGCTGCAGCACGGCGTCGAGGCGGCGCAGAACACCGTCCACGCCTGGTAGCCCGTTCTGGGTGTGAAACCACGAAAGCCCCCAAATTCCACCGAATTTGGGGGCTTTCGCGATTCTCGCGGGAAGATTATCCGCAGATGTGTTGCCGGTCAACGGCATCGGTGTAGCAGTTACGGCGGCCCTGCGCGCCCACGCGCGAGCTCTGGGTGGTGTCCTGGGTGCGGATGCCCGGGGTCGCCTTGATCGCCACGCTGCCGTTGGTCTCACAGGTAGAAGTAGCTCCGGAGTCCTGACAGGTCGGGCGGGCACCTGCGACGGGCGCCATGATGCCGCTGACCGAGGCCAGGCCCACCAGCAGAGCTGCCATCGTGCGCTTGCCTTGATGAGTCATGTCACCTTCTCATTTCCGGGGAAGGCCTTCTGTCTCTCAGCCTGCCTTCTGTCCCCGCATGTTAGTTCGACTATATGTTTCAGCCATGTGACCGTGCCATGAACTCATGGCAAACTCACATGTCTGCGAGCAGCCGAAATGCGGTGACCTGGCGGTCTGAGAATTGACGGTGAGCAAGGTCACCGGATGGCCGAGGAACTTTCCCAGGCAACGGAATTCGTGACGACCGCTGCGCGCGTGCCTCAGTTCACGGGCACGACGAGGCCAGCGTGGGTGAGTCCGCAGCAAGAGGAGTGTTGTTGGCCTCCGCCCGGTTGAAAGCGTCGCGGCGGGCGTCATCGATCGTCGACCCCGCGCCGCCGGACACGACACCGCTCGCAGGGGCATGCACGTTGACGATGCACAACCGGTCGTTGGTGACCTCATCGCTGGTGCACTGGTCGGCGCCGGCCCGGTTACAGGCCGCAATCACCGCCACAGAGGCCGCGTGGACGTCAGGCCCGGTCGCGGTGAAGCCGACGACGGTGCCGCCGCGAACGCCGGAACCGACCGCGGCGGCAATGTTGTTCGGCTTACCGATCACGCCCGCCGAACCGTCGGCGCACGCGGGCACCGCGGCGATGGCGCTCACGCCGAGCACCGCCGCCAGGGCAGCCACCACACGCCTCATGAATCCGCCGGTCCTCTCGTCCGTAACTGGCGAGATTACCCGGGGTTCACAGCTTTCGCTCAGCGAAGCGAGCGATGCCGCCCGCGCGAAAAACGTAAAAACCCCTGACTTCCAAGGAAATCAGGGGGCTTTCACGTCTTCTCGAACCTAGCCGGTGACGAGTTCCACCGAGTTGGCGCGACGGAGCTTGCCGGACGGGGTCTTGGGGATGGTGCCGGGACCCAGCACGACGACGTTGCGCGGCCGCACGTCGACCTCGGTCACGACCTCGTGCGCCACCTGATGCTCGATCCGGCGCACTTCCACCGGGTCCTGCCAGGCGTTGGATTCGACTGCGACAGCGAACGTCTCGCGCGAATGACCGGCGTCGAGGCGCACCGCCACGGCGCAGCCCGGGCGCACGCCCTCGACACGGCCCGCGGCCCGCTCGATGTCGGTCGGGTAGATATTGCGGCCCGCCATGATGATGACGTCCTTCACGCGGCCACACACCACGACGTTCTGCTCCTCGGTGATGTACCCGAGGTCACCGGTGTCGTACCAACCGTTCTCGTCCTGCGTCGGCAGGAAGCCGGCCATGGTGATGTAGCCGGGGGTCACCGATTCGCCGCGCAGCTGGATGACGCCGACACCGCGCTCGGGCAGGACGTTGCCGTCCTCGTCGACGACGCGGGCCTCGAGGTCGCGCAGCAGCGGGCCCAGCGAGGCCAGGCGACGCGTGTTGCCCTTCGAGGCGGGCACGGCACGCCGCAGCGCGGCCAGCAGATCGGCGTCGACCTCGTCGACGACCAGGCCGGCGTTGCACGGCGAGAACGACACCGCAAGGCAGGTCTCGGCCATACCGTAGGCGGGCAGGATGGCCGAGGCCTTCAGCCCGAACGGCTTACCGGCGTCGATCAGGTCTTCGACGTCCGCGGGGTCGACGGGCTCGGCGCCGGACAGCGCGAACCGCAGGGTGGAGAGGTCGTATTCGCCCGGCTTGGCCTGGCGGCGCAGCCGCTTGGCGAACAGCGCGTAGGCGAAGTTCGGGGCCGCCGTCATGGTGCCCTTGTACTTGTCGATGAGCTTGGCCCACAGCAGGGTGTCGCGCAGGAAGTCCATCGGCGTGACCTTGACCAGCTCGGCGCCGAAGTACATCGGGATGGTGAGGAAGCCGACCATGCCCATGTCGTGGAAGCACGGCAGCCAACTGACCATGACGTCCTTGTCGACGTCGTACTCGGCGCCGATGAACATGGCCTCGGCGTTGGAGTAGATGTTGCGGTGCGTGATCTGCACGGCCTTGGGCGATCCGGTCGAACCCGACGTCAGCTGCATCAGCGCGAGGTCGTCCTCGCCGGTCTCGACGGGGTCGATGGGCTCGGCGGCGAGCAGGTCGCCGACCTTGAGGACCTGCAGGCCCTTCTCCTCGAGCACGGGAACGGCGACCAGGAACGGCTCGGAGACGACGACGGCCTTGGCCTCGATCATGCCGATGACGTTCATGGTGTCTTCGGCCCAGACGGCGAGGTCGGTACGGGGCGTCGGCTGGTGCAGCATGGTGAGGCTGCCGCCGCGCATCCAGATGCCCTGCACGGTCGGGGCGATCTCGACCGGGAAACCGGCCAGCACACCGATCTTGTCGCCGGGGCCGATGCCCGCGGCCGCCAGGCCGCCGGCGACGCGGCGCGCCCGCTCGTGGACCTCACCCCAGGTGTGGCGCACTGGCTCGTGCGGCTCACCGGTGACCATGCCCCGCTGCGATGTACGAGCGTTGTAGTACATCTTGTCGGTAAATCGGCTCACGACAACCTCCTGAGGTCAGGCGCCACTGCCCGTCGTTCCATAGTCCGTCCGGTGCCAGGCGCACATGTAGAGGCGCGCACGCACAATTCGGCCGCGGTTATATCTCGAATCGATGGCTGCACTGCCATGACTCCGGCGCTGCGCATCCGCTCACCGACACCGCCGGTGAGAGAAACCATTGCGTTCCACGCCTGGCCGCTGGCATACACCATCGATCATCTTAAGAGACTCTTAAGTAGCTAACAAACTGTTGGCCGAATTGAGTGCTGGGTCACACCCGGATCAGCCCTGCTTGCTGGGCGCCGGCACCACCCTGGCGCCGTGCACCGGGCCGCTGGCCACACGTACCGTCCGGCACACCCCGGCGCCGGAAAGCTGGGTACCGACCTCGACGGCGTCGTCGGCGGAAGCACACAGGAACGCGCACGTCGGCCCGGAACCGGACACTATGCCCGCCAGGGCGCCCGCCTCGACGCCCGCGCGCAACGTGCGCCGCAGTCCGGTGTCCAGGCTGACGGCCGCGGCCTGCAGATCGTTGCCCAGCAGCGGCGCCAGCTCACGCGGATCACCGGAGGCCAACGCGGTCAGCAACGGCTCGGGATCGTCCAGCGCCGGCGGGCCGCCCGCGCGGGCGTCTTCCCGCAGGTTGTCCAGCTCGGCAAAAACTTTCGGCGTGGACAGGCCGCCCTCGGCAAATGCCAGCACCCAATGGAAGGTGCTCCGCGCCAACACCGTGGCCAGCTGCTCGCCGCGGCCGGTGCCCAGCGCGGTGCCGCCGTGCAGCGCGAACGGCACGTCGCTGCCGATCCGCGCGGCCAGCGCATGCAGGTCCCGCCGCGGCACGCCCAGCTCCCAGAGATTGTTCATCGCGACCAGCACGGCGGCCGCGTCGGCACTACCGCCGGCCATGCCGCCGGCCACCGGAATGGACTTGTCGATCGAGATCGCGACGTCAGGCGCGCGGCCGACATGCTCGGCCATCAGTTCCGCGGCCCGCCAGGCGAGGTTGCGGTGGTCGGTCGGCAGGCCCTCGGCACCGGCGCCGAACATCTCCACCGACAGCAGGTCGGCGTTGCGGACGGTCACCTCGTCGAACAGCGAGACGGCGTGGAACACCGTGGTGAGCTCGTGATAGCCGTCATCGCGACAGTCCCCGACACCGAGGTACAGATTCACCTTGCCCGGCACGCGGACGGTCACCGAGCCGGTGGGCACCCACTCAGAAGCAGTGTTTCCATCCGACGTAGACACGCCACGACAGTAACGCCCGCGGCGAGGGCCACAACACCAAGTGCTGAAAAGGCCCGCCCGCCAGCCCTAGTGGGTGGCGTCGACCTGCTGCTCAGGCTCCGGAGTGGCGGCGCGCTGCTCACGATCCAGCTCACCCGAACGCTGCAGCAGTCGCACGAAGTCGGCGATCGCCAGGGTCTCGCCCCGACGTGCCGGATCGATGCTGACGGCCAGCAGGCGCTCGGCCGAGGCATTGCCCGAACCCGCCCACTCGGCGAATGCGTTGCGCGACGTCTTGCGCCGCTGCGCGAACGCGATGTCGATCAGGTCGAACACCTGAGTGCGGAAGCTGTCGTCGGTCGGCCACGGCGACGTCTCGTGCCGGTCGATCCGGACCAGGCCCGAGTACACCCGCGGGATCGGCCAGAACACCGTCGGCGAGACCATGCCGTAGCGCCGCACGTTGCCGAAGAACCGCACCTTGGCACTGGGCACCCCGTAGTCCTTGGTGCCCGGGTCAGCGGCGAGCCGCTCGGCGACCTCGGCCTGGACCATCACCATGACGGTACGGATGGTCGGGAATTCCGAGAGCAGGTGCAGGATGGCCGGCACCGCGACGTTGTACGGCAGGTTGGCGACCAGCGCGGTCGGCTGCTCGTCCAGGTCGGACGGCATCAGGTCGAGCACGTCGCGGTTCAGCACGGTCAACCGGCCGATCTCGCTGTGGGAGTGCTCGGCGACCGTGGTCGGCAGCTGGCGGGCCAGCACGGGGTCGATCTCGACGGCCGTCACCTTCGCGCCGCGGTCCAGCAGCGCCAGCGTCAGCGAGCCCAGACCCGGGCCGACCTCCAACACGTGGGACTGCCGGTTCACCCCGGAGGCCGACACGATGCGGCGCACCGTGTTGGCGTCATGCACGAAGTTCTGTCCGAAGGCCTTACGCGGCCGGAAATCAAGCTCTTTTGCCAGATGCCGGATTTCGGTTCGACCGAGTAGCCGGATCGTCATCGTGCCCCAATTCTCCCGCTACACACTGGCCAGGCACCCCAACCTTGGCGGGCTCGCGTCACTTCAGCAATCGCGATCTGCTCTTCACGTGTCGCAAGATCAGCTCTCGCAGCATAACGCAGACCACCCTGCCGCTCCCAGGTGTTCTGATCAAATTGGACTCCGCCGTAAAAACCATTGCCGGTATTGATGGCCCAGTTACCGGTGGACTCGCAACGCGCCAGGGCATCCCACGCGGCTCCCTGCGTCACCGGCGGCACCTCGGTGCCGGGCTTGGCGCCGATGCGCAGGACGCCGTCGCGCGCCGGGGTCAGCACCTGGTTGGACACCGGCAGGCGCCCGGTTTCGACACCGTTGACCGTGGCCACAGCGAACGTGACGTTCTGCGTGCCGGGCTGGCCCGGATCGTCGACCACCTTGCGGCTCATGTTCAGCGCCGGGTCGGGCACGGTGTTCATGGTCGGGGGCAGCGGCGATTCGGTGGTCACCTGCTGCAGCCGAATGCGGGTCACGTCGATCGTCATGCCCTCGGTCACCGGGGTGGCCGCCGCGGGGACGACGGTGTCGCGCTGCTCCAGTGGCACGCCGGCGGTGGCCAGCAGCCCGGCGACGTTCGCCGCGGCCAGGTGCACCTGACGCGGCACGCCGCCGTCGACGATGGTCACGTTGCGGGCGCTGACTACGGGCAACGACATGCCGGCGAGCGGCACGCGGGTGGCGCGGTCTGCCGCGACGGGCGCGGTGTCGGTCAGGGAGAGCTGCTTGAGGGCGTCCTGCACGGTGGCCGCGGTGGTCCACACCTGACGCGTGCCCTGGCCGTCCAGCGAAATCTCGAGCGGGCGGCTGCGGCGCAGCACGATGTTCTCGGCGTCGTGCACGTCCTGGTCGGCCGCCGGGAACAGGTCGTCGCGCTCGCCGACCGAGAAGCCGTTCTCGGTCAGGACATCGCCGATGCGCGTCTTCATGGTCTGCACCGTCATCGGTGCGCCGTCGATGGTGAGGGTGACGGTCTTGTGGTTCGCGACGGCGAACCCTCCGGCGACGGTCAGCGTGGCGAGGAAGGCCCCGGTCACGCCACGCAGCATCGGCGAGCGCGCATCATGCAGTTTGTTCAGAACGTTCAAGGCGTCAATCCCGTGTCTTTCGGGCCCGAGGTGGCCCCGAGCAGCGGCCGCGGTGACCGCATAAAAGCCACCTCGACCGGGTTGATCACAGAACGGTAACGAACGTCCCCGGGAGGCGGCAACTTGGACTAATGATACAGTCCATAGCTTTTCGAAGCGTTTTCCGAGGTCACCGCGGCAATTTCGGCCGCTGAAGAATCTCTGATCTCGGCCAGCGCACGGACCGTGTACGGCAGGCAGTACGACTCGTTCGGCGCCCCGCGGAACGGGTGCGGCGTCAGGAACGGCGCATCGGTCTCGACGAGCAACAGTTCCGCCGGGATGATCGCCGCCGCCTCCCGCAGCGCGTGTGCATTACGGAAGCTGACGGTGCCGGACAGACTCATGAGCCAGCCGTGGTCGGCGCAGGTCCGCGCCATCGCGGCGTCCGACGAGAAGCAGTGGAAGATCACCGTCTCCGGAGCGCCCTCGGACCTGAGCAGGTCGAGGACCTCGGCATCGCCGTCCCGGTTGTGGATCATCAGCGGCTTGCCGACGCGTTTCGCCAGGTCGATGTGCCAGGCGAAAGCCTCGCGCTGCGTCGCTTCGTCGGCGCAACCGTCGAGCTTGCCGGGCCAGTACATGTCGATGCCGGTCTCCCCCACCGCGACCACGCGCGGGTCGGTCGCCAGCCTCTCCAGGGTGCGTTTGGCCTCGTCATCGAGGACGTTGGCACGGGTCGGGTGCAGCGCGACGGCGGCGTAGACCCGCGGATCAGCGTGCGCCGCGCCCACGGCCCACTCGGCGGCCTCGAGATCGTCGGCGATGGTCACGACCTTCTCGACGCCGACGGCCTCGGCCCGGTCCAGGATCACGCGAATGCTCTCGGCATCGGTCGCGCCACACGCATCCAGGTGGGTGTGGGCGTCGATCAGGCCGGGCAGTGGTTCCGGGGCGGGCGGCTTCTCTCGTTTGGCGCTCACAGCGACACCTTAAAGTGAGACCCAAATGACTCAATCTCTCCCCGGCGCGGGGACGCGCACCCCAGGCGCCCCTTTCTACATCACCACCGCCATCGCGTACCCCAACGGCGCACCGCACATCGGGCACGCCTACGAGTACATCGCCACCGACGCGATCGCCCGGTTCAAGCGACTCGACGGCTACGACGTCCGCTACCTGACCGGCACCGACGTGCACGGCCAGAAGATGGCCGAGGCCGCGGCGACCGAGGGCATCACCGCGGCGGAGCTGGCTAAGCGCAACTCCGACGTGTTCCAGGCGCTGCAGGAGAAGCTCAACATCTCGTTCGACCGGTTCATCCGGACCTCCGACGCCGACCACTACGAGGCGTCCAAGGAAATCTGGCGGCGCATGAACGAGGCCGGGGACATCTACCTCGGCACGTACGCCGGCTGGTATTCGATCCGCGACGAGCGCTTCTTCGCCGAGGACGAGACCGAGGTGCGCGGCTCAGGCGATACGGCCGGCCGGTTCGCCATCGAGACGGGCACCCCCGTCACGTGGACCGAGGAGCAGACTTACTTCTTCAAGCTGTCGGCCTACACCGACCGGCTGCTGGCGCACTACGAAGCGCACCCCGAGTTCATCGGGCCGGACGTGCGGCGCAACGAGATCGTCAGCTTCGTCTCGGGCGGGCTCAAGGACCTGTCGATCTCGCGCACCACCTTCGACTGGGGTGTCCCGGTACCCGACCACCCTGAGCACGTCATGTACGTGTGGGTCGACGCGTTGACGAATTACCTGACGGGCGTGGGCTTTCCGGACACCGCGGCGGAAGCGTTCGGCAAGTACTGGCCGGCCAATCTGCACATGATCGGCAAGGACATCATCCGGTTCCACAGCGTGTACTGGCCGGCGTTCCTGATGTCGGCCGGAATCGCCCTTCCGGAAAGGGTTTTCGCGCACGGCTTCATCAACGTCAAGGGCGAGAAGATGAGCAAGTCGGTGGGCAACGTGGTGGACCCCATCGCGCTGATCGATGCCTTCGGCCTGGATCAGGTGCGCTACTTCTTCCTGCGGGAGGTGTCCTTCGGCCAGGACGGCAGCTACAGCGAGGAAGCCATCATCGGCCGCATCAACGCCGACCTGGCCAACGAACTGGGCAACCTGGCGCAGCGCTCGCTGTCGATGGTGAACAAGAATCTCGGCGGAATCGTCCCGGAGCCAGGCGAATTCACCGCCGCCGACCTGGAGCTGCTGAAGCAGGCCGACGCGCTCCTCGAGCAGGTGCGGGCGCACTACGACGTGCCGGCCATGCATCTGGCACTGGAGGCGATCTGGCTGATGCTGGGTGCCGCCAACCGCTATTTCTCGGCCGAGGAACCGTGGGTGCTGCGCAAGTCTCCCGCTGAGTCGGACCAGACCCGCTTCGGCACGGTGCTGTACACGACGCTGGAGGCGGTCCGGATCGCCGCGCTGCTGGTGCAGCCGGTGATGCCGGAGTCCGGGGGGAAGCTGCTCGATCTGCTCGGGCAGGACGCCTCGGCACGGGATTTCCGTGCCCTGGGCACCAGGCTGGCACCGGGCACGGTGCTACCGACACCCGAAGGCGTATTTCCCCGCTATCAAGCGGAGACCAAGGAGTAGCGAAAAGATATGGCGCAGGACGGCTTACACGAGCGGCTGCACGACGTCTACGAGGAAGTCACCCGCCGCAACGCCGGCGAGATCGAATTCCACCAGGCCGTCTACGAGGTTCTGACGAGTCTGGGCCCGGTCGTCGACAAGCACCCGGAGTACTCCGACACCGCCATCATCCGACGGTTGTTCGAGCCCGAGCGGCAGATCATCTTCCGGGTGCCGTGGATCGACGACGCGGGTGCCGAGCAGATCAACCGGGGCTTCCGCGTCGAGTTCAACTCCGCGCTGGGCCCGTTCAAGGGTGGCCTGCGGTTCCACCCGTCGGTGTACCTGGGCATCGTGAAATTCCTTGGCTTCGAGCAGATTTTCAAGAACTCGCTGACCGGTCTGCCCATCGGCGGCGGCAAGGGCGGGTCGGACTTCGACCCCAAGGGCCGCTCCAAGAACGAGGTGATGCGGTTCTGCCAGTCGTTCATGACCGAGCTGTACCGGCACATCGGTGAGTACACCGACGTCCCCGCCGGCGACATCGGCGTCGGCGGCCGCGAGATCGGCTACCTGTTCGGCCAGTACAAGCGCATCACCAACCGCTACGAGTCCGGCGTCCTGACCGGCAAGGGCCTGACATGGGGTGGCTCGCAGGTCCGCACCGAGGCCACCGGCTACGGCACGGTGTTCTTCGTCGACGAAATCCTGCGCAGCTCCGGGCAATCGTTCGACGGCAAGCAGGTGGTGGTGTCCGGATCCGGCAACGTCGCGATCTACGCCATCGAGAAGGTGCACGCGCTGGGCGGCACCGTCATCGGCTGTTCGGATTCCGGCGGGTACATCGTGGACGAGAAGGGCGTCGACCTCGAGCTGCTGAAGGACCTCAAGGAAGTGCGCCGCGGCCGGATCTCCGAGTACGCCGACATGCGCGGCGGCAGAGCGCGATTCGTGGAGAACGACTCGGTCTGGCAGTTGCCGTGCGACATCGCGCTGCCCTGTGCCACGCAGAACGAGTTGGACGGCGACGACGCGAAGGCGCTGATCGAGTCCGGCTGTCAGGTCGTCGCCGAGGGCGCCAACATGCCGTGCACCCCGGAGGCGGTGAAGCTGTTCGCCGAAGCGAAGGTCGCGTTCGCGCCCGGCAAGGCCGCCAACGCCGGCGGCGTCGCCACCAGCGCGCTGGAGATGCAGCAGAACGCGTCGCGCGACTCGTGGACGTTCGAGGAGACCGAGCAGCGGCTCGCCGAGATCATGGGCCGCATCCACGACCGCTGTCTGAGTACCGCCGACGAGTACGGCCAGCCGGGCAACTACATGGCCGGCGCCAACATCGCCGGGTTCATCCGGGTCGCCGACGCGATGTCGGCCCTCGGAGTGGTCTGACCTGCGCATTGACCCCCGCTGGTCGCAGGGTCCGCACTGGAGTCGAGTGATCTGGGCCACATCTGCGGGTACGTTTGTCACACTTTCGGCGCCGCCGGTGTCTTGAGGGCATAACCAACCCCGAAGGAGATGCAGTGATGACCGGAAACCAGAAGCTCCACCGCGTTGTCGTCATCGGCGGCGGATACGCCGGCGCACTGGCGGCCAATCACGTCCGGATGCGCGACGACGTGGCCGTCACCCTGGTGAACCCGCGGCCCAAGTTCGTCGAACGCATCCGCCTGCACCAGCACGCGGCCGGGAACTACGACGCCACCGTCGGCTACGACACCCTCCTCGCCGACGACGTCCGCGTGGTGATCGACACCGCCACCCGCATCGACGCCGCGGCCCGCACCGTCGAGCTGGCGTCTGGCGACACCCTGGACTACGACTACCTGATCTACGCCGTCGGCAGCACTGGCGCCGTCCCGGCGTCGGTGCCCGGCGCCGCCGAATTCGCTTACCCCCTGGCCGAATTCGAGCAGGCGGAGCGGCTGGCAGCGCGACTGCAGGACGTGCCGCTGTCCGCGCCACTGGTGGTCATCGGTGCCGGGCTGACCGGCATCGAGGCGGCGTCCGAATTCGCCGAGGCCGGCCGCAACGTCGTGTTGGTCGGCAACAAGCTCGCGCCGGCGATGAGTGCCCCGGCCCGCCGCTCGGTGGCCAAGGCCCTGGCCAAGCTGGGCGTGACTGTGATCGAGGGCGACGTCAGCGCCGTCAGCGCCCACCGGGTGACCCTCGCCGACGGGCGCTTCATCAGTAGCGCCGTCACGGTGTGGACCGCCGGCTTCGGCACCCCCCAACTGGCGGCCGCCAGCGGACTGCGGACCGATGACCTGGGCCGGTTGCTGACCGATGAAACCATGACCAGCATCGACGATCCGCGCATCGTCGCCACCGGCGACGCCGCTGCACCGTCGGGTCAGCCGCTGCGGATGAGCTGCCAGGCGACGAGTCCGCTCACCGTGACGGCCGTGGGGACCGTGCTGAGCCGGATCGCCGGAACCGAGCCCAAGCCCCTCGACCCCGTGTTCGTCGGATCGTGCGTCAGCCTCGGCCGGCACCTGGCGACCATCCAGATCGCCCGGAAAGACGACTCCTCCACCAATTACTACATCGGCGGTCGAGTCGGCGCGAAGCTGAAGGAAGCCATCTGCAAGGGCACGCTGTGGGGGATCCGACGGGTCGCCAATAAGCCGAGCGCGGTGTTCGTGATGACGGGCGGCAAGCGGGCCGAACAACTGGCGGAGACTGTCAGCGCATGACCGGCTCAGCCAGTGTCGCAGGGGGTGAACACGCCGAGCGGTTCACCCACCTGCGGCCGCTCCTCTTCACCATCGCCTACGAAATCCTGGGCTCGGCAACGGAATCCGACGACGTGCTGCAGGACAGCTACCTGCGGTGGGCCGAGGTCGACCTCGACACCGTGCGGGACACCAAGTCGTACCTGGCGCAGTTGGTCACCCGGCAGGCGTTGAATGCCCTGCGGGCCGGCGCTCGCCGCCGCGAGGAGTACGTCGGCCCGTGGCTGCCCGAGCCGCTGCTGCTCGACGAGCGCGACGCCTCCTCGGATGTCGTTCTCGCCGAGTCGGTTTCGATGGCGATGCTCGTGGTCCTGGAGACGCTGGGCCCCGACGAACGGGCCGTGTTCGTGCTGCGTGAGGTGTTCGGGTTCGACTATGACGAAATCGCCGGGGCCGTAGGCAAATCCACCGCGGCGGTGCGCCAGGTCGCACACCGGGCCCGCGAGCATGTCCAGGCCCGGCGTAAGCGGTACACGCCCGACACCGCCAAGTCCGCCGAGGTCACCACGCAGTTCCTGACGGCAGCGGCGACCGGCGATCTGGACGGCTTGATGACGCTGCTGGCCCCGAACGTCACTTGGACCGCGGACAGCGACGGCAAGGTCAGCGCCGCCCGGCGACCGGTCTACGGCCCGGACAAGGTCGGGCGACTGCTGCTCGGCCTCATGCGCGGCATCGCCGACTACCCCGAGGCCCGCGCCGACCTCGCGACGTACAACAGCGCCCCGGCACTGGTGCTCTACCTCGGCGAGAAACTCGAGGGCGTCATCCTGATCGAGATCGAGGACGGCAAGATCAGCCACTTCTACGCCGTGCGCAACCCCGACAAGCTCGGTGGGGTGCTGGTCGAGCGGGAGATCCGGCGGACCGTCTGACAAGCTGTGGGGCGTGCGAGTCGAGCGGTTGGCCGACCTGGGCGACGCCCCGGGGGTGTTGAAGGCTGTCGCCGACGCCGCCGCCCGCCGCGGCCTGCCCCCGCCGGCCGCGCTGCTGGGTGACTGGTTCGGTGCGACGGCCGTCATCGCGCCGAGCGTCGCCATCGAGCCGGTGGCCGCCACCGAAGTCTTCGACGCGCCAACGGGTTCCGGTGAGACGATCGGTGGCGGCTGGTTCGGCTACCTGTCGTACCCGGACGGTGGTCACCGGATTCCGGAGGCTGCCGGCGGCTGGTCGGACTCGGTGCTGCGGCAGGACGCCGCCGGGCACTGGTGGTACGAAAGCCTTTCCGGGGCAGCGCTTCCCGACTGGCTGGCCGCCCTGGAGCCGGCGGCGCCCGCGCCGTACGCGATCGACTGGCGGGCGCCGGACCGCGCCGGCCACCGCGCCGGCGTGCTGTCCTGCCTCGACGCGATCGCCGCGGGCGAGGTGTACCAGGCCTGCGTCTGTACCCGCTTCACCGGACGCCTGTCCGGCACGCCCATCGACTTCTTCGTCGACGCGGTGACGCGGACCGCGCCCGCCCGGGCCGCGTTCGTCGCAGGCGAGTGGGGCGCTGTCGCGTCCCTGTCGCCGGAACTGTTCCTGAGCCGCCGCGGCGAGGTCGTCACCTCCAGCCCCATCAAAGGCACTCTCCCCCTTGATCGTCCGCCGTCGGAGCTGGCTTCGTCGGTCAAAGACGTCGCCGAGAACATCATGATCGTCGACCTCGTGCGCAATGATCTGAGCCGTGTCGCGACGACCGGGTCCGTCCGGGTGCCGCAGCTACTGGCAGTCGAGCCCGCGCCGGGCGTCTGGCATCTCGTGTCGACGGTGGCCGCGCAGGTTCCGGTCGACACCCCGATGGCAGCCGTGCTCGATGCCGCGTTCCCGCCCGCCTCGGTGACCGGCACCCCGAAATGCCGCGCCCGCGAACTCCTCGCCGACTGGGAGCCGTACGACCGCGGAATCTATTGCGGGACGGTCGGTTTGGCGTCACCCCTGGCCGGCACCGAACTCAACGTCGCGATCCGCACCGTGGAATTCGACCCCGACGGCGGAGCGATCCTGGGGGTGGGCGGTGGCATCACCGCCGACTCCGACCCGGACCGCGAATGGGAAGAGTGCCTCCACAAGGCCGCCGCCACCGTCAGCCTCTCCCTGTCTCGCGAGCAGTCCGCTGCAAGCGGGCGGTACCCTGCACAAAATTGGGTCGATCGACACTGATCTAGCTACCCGACTCTCTTAGGCCTCGGATCCCAGTCACCTGGTGACTGGGATCCGAGGCCTTAGTGCGACCTAAGCGAGTCGGGTCGGTTCACGCGGAGATTGGCGGCGAATTTCGTGATCGCCTGCGAAGCATCGCAGGCGATCGCCCGCGTGGCGCATCCAGGCCCGCACCGGCCGGACAGTCGACCCACAGAAAACGTCAGCGGAGCCTTTTTCAACACTTTTATGTCTCACGGGCCTTCAGGACCGCGTCGTAGAGCTCGCGCCGGGACGGCGCGCCGGGGTTCTCGGCGATCACTTGCGCGCAGGCGTCTTTGACGCGCGCGCCGTCGTCGACCAGGTCCTGAACCAGCGCGACCAGCGCGTCGATGTCCGCCACCGGCGTCGCTCCCGCCAGCACCACGGTGATCTCGCCGAGTACGCCGTCGGCGGCCCACTCGGCCAATTCCGCGAGGGTGCCCCGCCGAATCTCCTCGTGTGTCTTGGTCAGCTCACGGCACACGACCGCGCGCCGGTCCGGCCCGAGCGCCGTCACTGCCTCGGCCAAGGTCTCGGCCAGCCGGCGCGGTGACTCGAAGAACACACACGTCCGCCGCTCGGTCGCGAACCCGGCCAGCCACGCCGCCCGGCCCTTGCGCGGCGCGAAGCCTTCGAAGCAGAACCGGTCCGACGCCAGCCCCGACACCGCCAGCGCCGTCGTCACCGCCGACGGGCCCGGCAGACACGACACCGGCAGCCCGGCCTCGGCGCAGGCGGCCACCAGTCGGTACCCGGGATCGCTGATCAGCGGCATGCCGGCGTCGCTGACCACCAGCACGGTCTCGCCCGCGGCGATCGATTCGACGAGCCCCGCGACCCGGGAGGCCTCGTTCTGGTCGAAGAAACTGACGACGCGCCCAACGGGCCGGACGTCCAGCGACGCGGCCAGTGCCCGCACCCGTCGGGTGTCCTCGGCGGCGATCACATCGGCACTGCCGAGCGCCTCGATCAGGCGGGCCGACGCGTCGCCGGGCCGGCCCAGCGGAGTGGCCGCGAGCAGCAGCCGACCAGCGTCAGCAGGCGGACCAGAAACTGATGTCACCGGGACAGCCTACGATCGCTGACGTGACCGCCCCCGCTCTCGACGCCTCCGACGCCGAGCGCGAGGTCCCCGTGATCAGTCCGGCGCCGCTGACGCCTGCCGCCGATTTCGGCCCGACCGATCGGCTGCGCGGCTGGACCATGACCGCGGTGATCACCGCGCTGGCCGTCATCACCCGGTTCCTGAACCTGGGCTCCCCGACCGATGCCGGCACGCCGATCTTCGACGAGAAGCACTACGCGCCGCAGGCCTGGCAGGTGCTGCACAACAACGGCGTCGAGGACAACCCCGGCTACGGCCTGGTGGTGCATCCCCCGGTCGCCAAACAGCTGATGGCCATCGGCGAGTGGATCTTCGGCTACAACGGCGTCGGCTGGCGGTTCTCCGGCGCGGTGTGCGGCGTCATCCTGGTGCTGTTGGTGGCGCGGATCGTGCGGCGCATGACGCGCTCGACGCTGTTGGGCGGCATCGCCGGGCTGCTGATCATCGCCGACGGCGTCAGCTTCGTGTCGGCGCGCACGGCGCTGCTGGACGTCTACCAGACGGTGTTCATCGTGGCGGCGTTCGGCGCGCTCATCGTCGACCGCGACCAGGTGCGCGCCCGCATGCACGTCGCGATGACCGAAGGTCGCATCGCCGACACGGTGTGGGGCCCGCGCCTCGGCGTGCGGTGGTGGCGCTTCGGTGCCGGCGTACTGCTGGGGCTTGCGCTGGCGGTGAAGTGGTCGGGCCTCTATTACATGGTGTTCTTCGGCCTGCTCACCGTTGCCTTCGACGTCGCAGCCCGGCGCGCGTACCGAGTGCGGCGGCCCTGGCTGGGCACGTTGCGCCGCGACGTCCTGCCGGGGATGTGGGCGCTGACGCTCATCCCAGTCGGTGTCTATCTGGCGTCGTACGCGCCATGGTTCGCGTCCGAGACCGCGATCGACCGGCACATGGAAGGCCGGAACATCGGCGACGGCGCCTTCTCCGCGCTGCGTTCACTCTGGTACTACACGCACGACGTCTACAGGTTCCACTCCGGGCTGACCAACGCCGCGGGCAATCACCATCCGTGGGAGTCGAAGCCGTGGACGTGGCCCATGTCGCTGCGGCCCGTCCTGTACGCCATCGACAACAACAACGTGCCGGGCTGCGGCGCACAGTCGTGCGTGAAAGCCGTGATGCTCGCGGGTACACCGGCCATGTGGTTCATCGCGGTGCCGGTGCTGGCCTGGGCCGTGTGGCGGACGTTCATCAAACGCGACTGGCGCTACGCCGCCGCGCTCACCGGCTACGCCGCGGGGTACCTGCCGTGGTTCGCCGACATCGACCGGCAGATGTACTTCTTCTACGCGACGCCCATGGCGCCGTTCCTCATCATCCTGATCACGCTGATCCTCGGCGACATCCTGTATCCGAGATCGACGGAACCGGAACGACGAACACTCGGGCTGCTGGTCGTGTGCTTCTACGTGGCGCTGGTGATCACCAACTTCGCCTGGATGTACCCGATCCTGACCGGCCTGCCGATCTCGCCGGCCACCTGGAACCTGGAGATCGTCCTCCCGTCCTGGCGTTGACCCTGCGTCTGGTGCGCAAGAGCGCGAGTGGCGAACGCCGCCACCGCGGAGTCAACGGAACGGTTCCGACACATCGAACGCCTGTGCGATAGGATCGCGGGGTGTCCTTGGCGGTTCAGGGTTCGCTGTTCGACCATGCCGAACGGCGCTGGCTCGGTGACGGCGCCTGGGTCGACGTCCGCGCCGGCTGGCTGACGGGCGCCGACACGCTTTTCGACGAGCTGCTGACCGCCATCCCCTGGCGCGCCGAGCAACGCCAGATGTACGACAAGGTGCTCGACGTGCCGCGTCTCGTCAGCTTCCACGACCTCGCGCAGGACCGGGCGCCACATCCCGGGCTGGCGCGGCTGCGGGTCCGGCTCAACGACGCCTACGCCCACGAGCTCGGCGAGCCGTTCACCACCGTCGGCCTATGCCTGTACCGGGACGGCAACGACAGCGTCGCGTGGCACGGCGACACCATCGGGCGCAGCAGCACCGAGGACACCATGGTCGCGGTGCTGAGCCTCGGAGCGACAAGGGTTTTCGCGCTGCGTCCCCGCACCACGGGCGCCGACGGCAGGCGCACCAGCGTCCGGCTGCCGCAGGGCCACGGCGACCTGCTCGTCATGGGCGGCTCCTGCCAGCGCACCTGGGAGCATGCGGTGCCCAAGACCGCCCGCCCCACAGGGCCGCGGATCAGTATCCAGTTCCGGCCGCGCAACGTGCGCTGACTACTGGCCCCGCACCGCGGTGACCGACTTGGTCAGCAGCTCCGTCGCCTTCTGCGTGTTGACCGGCACGACTGGCTTGTCCGGCACGACGAGCGAGTTGGCGGTCACGATCACCAGGAATCGGCCGAACCCGCCGACGTAGTTGTACAGCTGACCGGCAGCCGGCTTGCCGGCCGCCACCGTCTCGAGAATGCGGTGGGTGCCCAGCGTCTTCACCCCATCGATGGGCGGGGCGGGCACCTCTTCCACCAGGCCCCGCACCCCGGCGCCGGAGAAGGCCACCTTCTTGCAGCTGTCGCCCGGATCAGCCGGCGCGATCGGCTCGGACGTCTCCACCGCCAGGATGACGAACCGGTTGCCCTGGCCTTCTGCGGTGACGGCGGTCATGTTGCCCTTGGCGCCGGGTGAGACGGCCATGCCGGAGGCGAACTTGGCGCAGTCCGGTGGCTCGAATTTCAGACCGGGGGGCAGTGTCTGCGGGGCGAACGCGCGCGGGTCGATGCCCGTCGGCGCAACCGTCTTGACCTGGTATTCGGGCCCGAAAGTGCCCTTCAGATCAAGGATTTTGGTGATGTCGGGGTCGGCGACCACCTGGGCGTGGGACGTGCATGCCGCCACCAGACCGGCAGAGGCCACCGCGAGCACCGTTCTGCGCATTGTGGCGAATCTACCGGGCCGACCCGTCCACGGCCGGGATGCCCCGCACCGACCGCACGGCCGCGTCCAACAACGTCGCCGGGAGATCCGCGGGCAGCGCGGGCGCGACAGCCCCCGGATCGGTCACCATGGTGACCGAAACCGCCAGCGTATCGACGTAGGCGATCAGAGTCGTTGCCTGCGAATGGGTTTGCGCGCCGTTCTCGACACTGGTGGTGATGTGCGCCGTCATGCCCAGCGTCCGGGCGTCGGCGACCTGGGGCGCGTCGGTGAGGTCGACGGCCGCCCGGGCCCTGGCGGTGCTGAGCGTCCAGGTATCGCAACCGCCGGCGAGCGCGGGTGCCGCCGGCGCCGCGGTCGCGTACACGATGCCGCCCGGCCCTGACGCCGACCAGCCACGAACACCGTCGGCCGGTGCGGCCATCAGCGCTGCGCAGTCCGGCGGGTCGGCGGCCGACCCCGCGGACATGCCCCAGAAGGTTGTCGGGACAGCGGGCGCCGGCAACGCCCCGAACTCGTAGCCCTGTAGGTTTTTGGGGAGGTGTTGGCGCATCCGGCCGATCGCGGCAGGATCGGCGGGTTTCGCGGCCGCCGGGGTGGTGGGCCGCGTGGGCGGGGTCGTCGACCCGCACGCGGCGCACAGCAGAACCGCCACCGACCACGCCACTGCGCGCATTTGCTGTTGATAGCACGGCAGACGCGCCGACCCCCGACAATGCCCGCCGCCACGCCGAAGCGTGTTTTGCTCGGGGTGGCATAGCGCGAAAGCTTGCCTCTCCGGCCGCGTCCGCCCCGTAGTCTGCAACCGAACGACAGGAGACGGAAATGTTGCCGATGAGGGTTGCCGGCGTTGCGCTGGCCGTGACAGTGACCGCGCTGGGAGCGAGTGCGTGCAACTCGGACTCGAAACCCGCTCCTTCGTCGTCCTCGTCGAGCAGTGCCACGAGCACCAGTGCCGCAGCGGCACCGTCGTCTTCGGCGCCGGGCGCACCGGCCGCACCGGCCGCGCCGAAGAAGACCATCCGGGACTACCTGCACGAGAAGAACATCACCGAGCAGCAGCTGCATCCCGGTGACCCGGGGGCGCCGACGCTGACCATGCCGCTCCCGCAGGGCTGGGTGGACGCCGGCCCGCTGACCCCGAAATGGGCTTGGAGCGCAAGCAAATTCGATGACCCGGCGGTGAAGGCCGACCCACCGACCATCATTGTGCTGATCTCGAAGTTGCCTGGCGGCAATGCGGACGAGGTGCTGCAGTACGCACCGGGCGAGCTGCAGAACCTGCACAATTGGCAGGACGCCGGCACCAACTGCGACGCCAAGCTCGCCGGCTACAAGGCATGTCAGGTCGGCGGCATGTACACGCAAGACGGCAAGGACCGGCTGATGGCCCAGAAGACGGCAGCCATCCCGGTCAAGGACGGCGTGATCGTCCTGCAGATCAACGCCAACGGCACCCGGGAGACCATCGGGCCGCTGATGGATGCCACGTCGGCGATCGACAAGTCACTGGCGATCACCACACCCTGAGTTTCAGGCGCGGGAGAACGCCGACGCCGCGGCCACCTGCTCGGCAGTCGGCCGCACGCCGGTATACCGCTCGAACTGTTCGGCGGCCTGCAGCGCGATGACCTCCGCACCGGTGATCACCGGAACCCCGGCAGCACGCGCCGCGCGCACCAGCGGGGTCTCCGACGGCAGGGCCACCACGTCGAACGCCGTGCGCGCCTTGGCAATAACCTCGGGTTCGAAGGACAGGTCGTCGGCTTCGGCGCCACCCGCCATCCCGATCGGGGTGACGTTGACGACGATGTTGGCGCCGCCTGACGCGTCGGCCGCGTAGCGGTAGCCGAGCCGGTCGGCCAGCCGGCCGCCCGTCTCCTGGTTGCGGGCCACGATGGTGCCGGACTGAAATCCCTTGTCCCGGAACGCCGCTGCGACGGCGCTGGCCATCCCGCCGCTGCCGCGAATGAGCAGTGATGAGCCCGGGTCCAGGCCGTGCTCGTCGATGAGCCGGGCGATCGCGAGGTAGTCGGTGTTGCACGCGGTGAGCCGGCCCCCGTCGTTGACGATGGTGTTCACCGAATTGATCACGCGCGCAGACTCTTCCAGCTCATCGACCAGCGCGATGACGTCTTCTTTGAACGGCATGGACACCGAACAGCCGCGAATGCCCAGGGCCCGGACCCCGCCGATCGCCGCGACGATGTCCGTCGTGGTGAAAGCCTTGTAGATGAAATCCAGGCTGAGCTCGTTGTAGAGGTAGTTGTGGAAGCGGGTGCCGATGTTGCTCGGCCGGGCAGCCAGCGAGATGCACACCGCAGTGTCCTTGTTCAGCAGCGGACGCCCGGAGTACAACGATTCCGTCATCAGCCGACCGCCTTGATCACATGCTGCGCCAGGGTGTAGATGTCGCGATACTGCTTGTGCGACAACGCCAATTGGTCGGGCGCCGGGACGTCGAACTCGGTGACGATCATGTTGCGGTCATCCCGCTCCCAGGTCGCACCGTAGTGTTCGAGAATCTTGCGCATCGGAAAGTTGTCGGACAGCACCCGTGCCGCGAACCGCTCGATGCCTGAGCCCCGAGCGGCCGGCACCAGCGCATCCATGAGGAAAGTCCCGATGCCTTTGCCCTGATAGTCGTCGCCGACCATGAAGGCCACTTCGGCGACGGTCGGATTCTCGTGCAGCCGAACGAATCTCGCGTCGGCGACCATCGGCCCGTCGGGTCCGTCCACACCGTCGGTCAGCACCCAGACGAAATGGTCCACATAGTCGACCTCGAACAGGTAGGCCATCAGTGCCGGGCTGGGCTGGTAAGCGGTCTGGAATCGGCGGTACATGGTCTCGGTCGAGAACTCGACGGGCCCCTGGCGCACGCGCGGGTTATCGCCCGGCAGCACGGGCCGCAGGTACATCTGGCTACCGTCGCTCAGCTTCACCGGAAGCGGCGTGATGAACTCCGCGAGCCGCTGGCGTGCCGTACGCACGAGGCGTTCGGCCATACAGGGCACGTCGAGCATGGCCGTCAGTGCGTCATGCCCGCCGGTCCAGCCGGCCAGCGGTTCTGTGACCACCACCGTGGCGTTGCGGGTACCACCCCGCAGCAGCGCGATCTCACCGACGATCAGGCCCGGGCCGATGTTGTGGACGATGAGTTCGCCGTCGGGCGCGGCATGCGTCACCCGGACACTGCCGGAGCTGATCAGAATGAACGACGACGCGACTTCGCCCTGCGTCATCAGCACCTTGCCGGGTTCGGCTGTCAGCGGGCGCAGAAGGGGCGCGAGCCGGTCGAGATCCGCTCGGTGGCAACTGGCGAAGAACCCCAGCGAAGCCAGCTCATCCGTCGTCGATTCCGGCACGGTGCAAACGTTACCGGCGGACGGGACGCCGTGTGGTGCCGTTGGGACGCCCCTTATTGAAAACAGTTTTCGACAAGCCTGCTTGCGTCGGGTATCGTCGGCCACGCCTTAATGACAATGATTTTCACCTGGTTGACGGAGGTACCCATGAAAACCGGCATTCACCCCGACTACCACCATGTCGTCTTCCAGGACGCCACGACCGGACGGACATTCCTGACCCGCTCCACCGCCACGAGCTCGCGAACCATCGAGTGGCGGACCGCCGACGGGATTCACACCTACCCCCTCATCGTCGTCGACATCACGTCGGACTCACACCCGGTGTGGACCGGCAAGCGGCAAATCCTGGACACCGCCGGACGCGTCGAGAAGTTCAATCGCAAGTACGGCCGATGACATTGCCGCGGGTATCCCCTTGCCCCGTTGAGATATTCGCCTCTCCACCAAGGACCACCCGACACCGCCCGCGCCCCGGGGCCCACAGCCGGGGCGCGGCCACGACCGCGGCCTGGGACTGGCAGTTGCACGCCAGTTGCCGCGGCCTGCCGGCCGAGGTGTTCTACACCGGCGACGACGACCGCGGTGCCCGGCGGGCCGCCCACGAAGAACACGCCAAGCAGATCTGCCACCGCTGCCCGGTGCAACGCGATTGCCTCGGTCATGCCCTGGAGGCCGAGGAGCCCTACGGTATCTGGGGTGCGACGACACCGAAGGAACGAGCCGCGCTGCGGGGGTCGCCGATTCGGCCGTAGTTCAACCCCGCGCGCCGTATCGTCGACGCGTGATCCCCCCGGTTGATCGCGTGCGCTCGCGATGGATCCTCGCGGCGGTCTCCACGGCGCTGTTCTGTGTGCAACTCGACTACTTCGCCATGAATCTGGCGCTGCCCCGCATGGCCGCCGACTTGGGCTCTACGACAACCGATCTGCAGTGGGTCGTCAGCATCTACATGCTGACCCTCGGCGCCTTCATGGTCCCGGCCGGCCGCATCGGTGACATCTTCGGCCGTCGCCGCGCGCTGCTCGGCGGTATCGCCCTGTTCGGCATCGCCTCGGTGGGCTGCGCACTGGCACCCACGGCCGCCGTGATCATCGGGTTCCGGGCGTTGCAGGGTATCGGCGCCGCCTTCATCTTTCCGGTCTCGGTCAGCGCCCTCACCAATGCTTTCTCCTCGGAAAAGTCCAGTCAGGCAATCGGATTGGCCTACGGCATCGCCGGGCTGGGCAACGCGGCCGGGCCATTGGTGGGCGGCCTGCTGACCGAGACCCCGGGATGGCGCGCGATCTTCTTGCTGCTCGTTCCGCTGTCGGCCGTCGCGCTGCTCATCGGAGCCATGACCATTCCAGAGAGCTCCGACGCGACCGCAGACCGCCGGCTCGATATCGGCGGCCTGGCCCTCATCACCACGGGCATCGGGCTTTTCACGGTCACCTTCGACCGGGCCCCGACGTGGGGATGGCTGTCACCCCAGACGGTGACGGCGTTCGTCGTCGCGGTGGTGGTGCTGGCGGGATTCGTCGTCGTGGAACAACGGGTGCGCTCACCGCTGGTGAACCTGGCGCTGCTGCGGAACCCGACCTTCACCATCCTGGTCGTCGCGGGCACCATCGCCAACGTCGCCTACACCGTGACAGTGTTCCTGTCGACGCTGAACCTGCAGCTGGTACGCGGCCTCAGTCCACTGACCGCCGGCATCGCGTTCCTCGGCCCCTCGGCCGGCGCCGCACTCGGCGGCGTGCTGTCGGGCCGCATCGGCGCCCGGTTCCCACCGGTACTCGTCATGGGTACCGGGTGCGCCGCGGCGGCGGTATCGCTTGCCGGGCTTGCTGTTTCGCGGCATTGGGCGCCGTACCTGGTGGCATTGACGGTCTGCGGATTCACCATGGGCCTGGTGTACGCCTTCACCACGGTCGCCACGCAGACAGTCGTCGCACCCGAGCGCGCGGGCGAGGCAGCGGGCGTCACCCTCACGGCGCTGGTGACCCTCGCGGGCGTCGGTGTCGCAGTCTCCGGAACCGTGCTGGAAGTGCTTCAGCACCACCACGTCACGACGGCAGAGGGCATCGAACGCATCCTGCTGGTAATCGCGGCGCTGCTGCTGCCGGCCGGGCTGGCGGTGCTCCGGAAGGCCCGCTTGCGAACTTCACAGGGAATTATTAGCTGAGCTAGCAAAATCGTCGGTACCTTGGTGACAACGCCACGACACCGAGGGAGCACCGATGGGATTCGGACCGCCACAGGGCCGGCCGACTGTCACCGACGACGAAATCGCCGCCATCATGGATCCGCCGCAACGGGTCCGCGCACTGCGAAACATGCTGGGCGCCACCGGCGATGCGCTCGAACCGTTGATCGACCTGTATCGGCCGTACGTCACCGGGCTGGACCGACTGCCCCGCGACGGCCGATTTCTGTTGGTGGGCAATCACACCGCATTCGGCTTCGCCGAGATTCTGCTGATGCCGTACTACACCCGGCGCGAGCTCGGCGTGCAGGTGCGCCCGCTTGCCGAGCGGGGCCTGGCACAGGCCAAGGGGTTCGGCGGCGATCTCGTCGCCGCGTACGGCGGCGTCGTCGGCCATCCCGACACCGCGCGAGAACTCATGCGGCACAACGAGACCGTGCTGGTGTTCCCCGGCGGCGGGCGCGAGATGCCCAAGTTCAAGGGCGAGGAGTACCAGTTGAAATGGGACGGGCGAAGCGGTTTCGCCCGCGTGGCCATCGAAAGCGGCTACCCGATCGTGCCCGTCGGCCTGGTCGGCAGTGACGACGTCTACGAACCTCTCGTCGAGCGCGACAGCACGCTGGGCGGGCTCAGCCAGTCCATCGGCGCGCGGTTCGGCGGGCGGACCGACATGGCGATGCCGCTGGTCCGCGGCATCGGGCCGACGCTGATCCCCCGCCCGCAGCGCATGTACCTGGAGTTCGGCGAGCCGATCAGCACGACGGCGCCCACCGGCCGGACCAACCACGCGCGCTGGGTGGAGACGGTCAAGACCACGACTCAGCAAGCGCTGGAACAGATCCTGGCCAGCCTACTGGAGGTCCGGGCCGGCGATCCGTACCGGAACCTGAATCCGCTGGCGTGGTCGCGGGCGGCCCAGCCGCCGGAGGCCGTCGTCCGCGCGGGTTGACCTTCGCGGCGGTCGGGAAACCGTAACGTGGGTTGCCACCGGGCGCATGCACCAGAAAGGCTTCGCGAGATGGCATTCACCGATTACCAGCAGCTGACCCTGACGCGCCGTGACAATGGGGTCCTGCTGATCACCCTCGACCGGCCGGAGAAGTACAACGCCGCCGATGAGGGCATGCACGCCGAGCTGGCCAACATCTGGAAGGACGTCGCGGCCGATCCGGACACCCGGGTGGCCGTGATCACCGGAGCGGGCAAGGCCTTCAGCGCCGGCGGCGACCTGGCCATGGTCGAGCGCATGGCCGGCGACTACCAACGCGTCTCGCACATGCTCGACGAGATGAGCGACCTGGTCTACAACATGATCAACTGCGACAAGCCGATCGTGTCCGCCATCAACGGCGTCGCGGTCGGCGCCGGTGCCGTGGCCGCGCTGCTGGCCGATGTGGCGATCATCGCCGAGGACGCCAAGATCGGCGACGGCCACGTCAAACTCGGTGTGGCCGCGGGCGACCACGCCGCGATCATCTGGCCGTTGCTCGCCGGAACCGCCAAGGCGAAGTACTACCTCATGACGGGCGAGATGATCGACGGCATCGAGGCCGAGCGCATTGGCATGGTCGCCAAAGCCCTTCCCCGCGAACAGGTTTTGGACGAGGCGCTCCGCATCGCCGACAATCTGGCCACCGGTGCGCAGCAGGCGATCCGGCTCACCAAACGCGCACTGAACAACTGGCTCCGCAATGCCGGCCCCATCTTCGACCAGTCCGCGGCCTACGAGATGTTGACGTTCCTCGGCCCGGATGTGGTCGAGGGTTACACGGCGCTGCGCGAGAAGCGTCCGCCCCGGTTCCCGTCCGCGCAGTAGGTGCAGGAGCCGTCGTGAGCTGGCAGCAGATCGAGCCCTTTCTGGTGGCGCTTGCCATCGGGCTACTGCTCGGCCTCGAGCGCGAACGTAGCCATGCCCGCAAGCTCCCTGCCGGATCGCGCTCGTTCGCGCTACTGTCGCTGGCTGGGGCGGTCGCAGCAGGTTTCGGCCAATGGGTCATCGTCGTTGGATTTCTCGGCGTCGGCGCCCTGATCGCGCTCGCCTACTTCCGGACCAGCGCAGAAGATCCCGGAACGACCACGGCGACAGCAGCGCTCGTCGCGTATCTCCTTGGCGCCCTGGCCTATTCCCGTCCGGCAGTGGCGGTGGCCCTCGCCGTCGTCGTCGCCGGCCTGCTCGTCTCGAAGAACCGCATCCACCGTTTCGCCCGCGACATCATGACCGAGGTCGAACTGGAAGACGCGATCAAATTTCTCGTCGTCGCATTCGTGATCCTCCCGCTGCTACCGGACCGCGGGTTGGGGCCCTACGGCGTCCTCAATCCGGAGAAGGTGTGGACGCTGGTAGTCCTGCTCACCGGCATCGGGTGGGTGGGTTACATCGGTGTTCGAGCTCTGGGCCCGGAGCGTGGACTGCTCGTCACGGGTATTGCGGGCGGGTTCGTCTCGGCGAGCGCGACAACGGCGTCGATGGGGCGGCTGAGCCGCACGACACCCAGCTTGCGTGCCCCGCTGGCCGCTTCCTTGCTGGCCAGCCTGGCCACCTTTGTGCAGCTGCTCATCGTGATCGCAGTGGTGGACATCGAAGTGCTCCGTCGGCTGTGGCCACCGGTGGCCGCCGGTGCCGCCGTGCTGGTGGTCATCGCCGCCGTCGTCTACCAGGGCGCCGGTCGGCCGGACCAGAGCGCCACCACTCCCGTCGAGCGCGCCTCGGCCAGCCGGCCTTTCGCCCTGCGGCCGGCGCTCATCCTGGCCGCAGTGCTCACCCTCGCGCTGCTCGTCGGCCGATGGGGAGCCGACGTACTCGGCACCCAGGGCGCTGTCCTCGCTGCCTTCGCCGCGGGTTTGGCCGACGCTCACGCCGGTTCGGTTGCCGCCGCAAGCCTTGCTGCCAAGGGTGACATCACCGTCGATACCGCGCTTCTCGCGGTGGCGGCCGCGCTCGGTTCCAACCTCATCGTCAAAACAGTGCTGGCTTTCACTGCCGGAGGCCGACGGTTCGGGCTCCGGTTTCTCGCCGGGATGACGCCGCCGGCGTTGGTGTTCGGCGTTGTCTTGGCCCTGACGATGACGTAGCTGGGCGTGCAGGCCGGCTACCTGGTGCCGAAAGTCCCATCGCCGCTGTCCCTTTGGCACCAGCGAAGAGCCGGTCCACGGCGGGACGATGGTCCTCAGCAGCGGAAGGAGCAGCGCATCATGATGTTCTGGTACGGCCACGACATGGGCGGTTGGGGTTACGCGGCGATGGCAATCGGGATGTTCCTGTTCTGGGCACTGGTTGTCGCCAGTCTCATCGCACTCGTCCGCGGCGTCGGCGGCGGACAGAGGACCTGGTACTCCGGCCCCGCCGAAGCCGACGCTCGACAGGTACTTGCGGTGCGATACGCACAAGGTGACATCACCGAAACGGAGTACCGCGAGAGGCTGGCGGTACTCCGCGAACACGCGCGAACGTGACCTCTACGGTCCAGCTCACGGCAGCCGTCACACCGTTGCGGACGCCGCCTCGACCAATGCATCCGCAGCGAGTAGACCCAGGTTGTTCGAAGCCAGTGGGCTGTCCCCGGTGAGCAGCCGCCGGTCCTGGTGGACCTGCCCGCTCATCTGGTCGTTGACCACCTTCAGCCCTTGATTCTCGAGCGCCTCGGCGATGAACAGCCGGAGCCCGCCGGGCAGGTAGCCGATGTCCTTGTTGGGGCCCTTGTCGAGCGCGTCCGGGAACACGCAGATGCTGTAGCCCTTGAACGGCGAGTCCTCCTTGCCGATCGCGGCCGCGAGCAGGCTGGCCGGCCCGTGACAGAGCGTGATGACGAATCTGTCGTTCTCCAGTGCCCAGTCGAGCACCTGACCGACCTCGGGGCTGAACGGGATGCCGACCTCGACACCGTGACCACCCGGGATGAACACCGCCAGGTAGTCGGAGTCGGGGCCCAGTCTGTCCGCGATCACTTCGCGCAGCGCCAGAGGCTCCTTGAGCTTCGGCTTGAGGTCTTCGTACGTCTTGAGCACCGCGTCGTCCTTGCGGGGCATCGCCCACAGCTCCAGCTTGGCCGGGTTTCCCGTGATGGTGGCGACGTCGACGTCGAACCCGGCGGCCATCAGGTGATGCAGCGGCAGCAGCATCTCCACGGGGTGGTTTCCGGTGGAGAACATGGTGCCGTTGTCCATCAGCAGATAGCGCTCGTCGGTGGCGATCATCAGGACCTTCCACCGCCCGCCGGTATAGGCGCCGGCGTGCTGGACACCGCCGAAATCGGTTTTGTCCGAGGTGTATTGGCTCAACGAGTACGCCGAGGGGAAGAACGCGTTGTCCTCAGCCGGATCGGGTGTCGGGGACTTGCTCAGTTCGGATTCGCTCATGAGGATGTCCTGACGTTGTCGGGATGTGGGGCGACGCCAGCCAGCCTATGAACTTCCCGGCCAGAGCGGTAGGTCCGGAAAGCACAAATGGGGCCGGTGGACACCGACCCCATTTGAATCTCTGTGGAGCTAAGGGGAATCGAACCCCTGACCTTCTCGATGCGAACGAGACGCGCTACCAACTGCGCTATAGCCCCTTACCGGAAGCAAAGGCTACCAGTACCGGTCCGCCACATGAAAACCGGTTACTGCCCGGCCGCCCGGGGCAGGTCATAGTCGCGCGCCATCCGGGCATATTCCAGGTGCTCGAAGATCGGGTCCTCGTCGTCGATGTCCAGCACTACGGCGCCTGGCCGCCGCAGCCTAGAAGGGACGACATCGAACTCCTCGTCCTGAGTGTTCTCCACACCGTGCCGCGACCGCATCATGCGCTGGGCACGACGGCGCCGCAGCTGCTCTTCGATGCGGGTCTGACGACGCAGGTAAGCCAGGTACAGCACGGAGATGACGCTGACCGCGCCGCAGACCCACCACATGCTCGGCGACAGCGAGAAGGCCGCGATGCCGGTGAACAGGATGGCCAGCGCCATGCCCGAGAGCATCCGGCTGCGGAAGCGGTACTTGCGCTCGGCGGCCGCAACGGCGGCCTTCGACTCGTAGCGGTTGCGGCGGGCGTGCGACATCGAGTCGGCCAGCTTCGGCTCGTCCTCCGACACGGCCTCGACACCCGACGTGTCGTCGACGTACTCGTAGTCGTGCTCGGTGCCGTCCTCCGCTTCGGCCTGAGGCTCTTCCACAGTCTCGCCAGCCTCGTCGGCCGCCACCGCCTCATGAACGTCGGTGGTCGGCTCTGCCTCTGCCTCTGCCTCGGGCTCGGCCGCGGCCATCTCGTCGGTGAGCGCTTCCTCAGGCTCGAAGTCGGCCTCGGAGATGGTCCGGATCGCCATGGTCGGCGTCGCGACGTCATCGAAAAGCGTTGGCTGTTCCTGACTTTCAGGCTCAGGAACGACCTTCATGCGTCCGGAGGCGCCGATCGGCAGCGCACCGGAGTCCATCTCGACGACCTCGACGTCCAGATACGCCGATTCCTCGACGACGACCTGTTCGGCCAGTACCACCGCACGCGGGGCACCGGCTTCAGGGTCGGCGACCGGGATCGAATCGGTCGTCGCGTCGCCGCGCGCGAAGTCATCTTCGAACGCGGTGAAGTCCTCGTCCTGCTTCCAGTGCGGGTCGCTGTAGTGCCCCGAGGCGGGTCCACTGCGGCGCCGCAGCCGGCTGTTGCCCTGCGTGTTGAGCACGCGGGTCGCCAACGCGACATCGCTCGTACGGCGGACGTTTTCGCGCTTGCTGATCAACATCGGCACCAACACGAAAAGCCACAACACGACGAGGGATATCCACAGTAGGGATTGGGGGATGCTTGGCATGTCGCCGGCTCCTTTCCCCATCAGATTAGGTCCGTGACCAGCGCATCCGAAGCCGACGCGCCAGGTTCAATTACACACCTGTAATTCGCTACTTACAAGCACATCAGTCACTTATGTCACATCTGCAACACAGACTCATTTGCGATTTGCGCACATTTCACGGCGCCGACGGTACGAATTGCTCAGACCCAGGTGGCTCGACCATCCCTGACCAGCGCCGATGACGCTGACTGCGTCATCTCCTCCACCGTCTTCGCGACCAGCAAATGGTCGCGCCAGGCTCCGTCGACTTCCAGGTACCGCTGCAGCAGGCCCTCTTCGCGGAAGCCCACACGCGCCAGCACCGACCGGCTCGGACCGTTCTCCGGCCGCACCGTCGCCTCGATCCGGTGCAGGCCGACCGGGCCGAAGGCATGGTCGACGCCCAGCGCCAGCGCGGCCGTCGCGATCCCTCCGCCGGTGAACCGGCTTGCCACCCAGTACCCGATCCACGCCGACCGCAGCGCTCCGTGCGTGACGTTGCCGATGGTCAGCTGCCCGCAGAACTCACCGTCCAGCTCGATGACATACGGCAACATGCGACCGCGCCGGGCCTCGCCCCGCAGCCCCGAGCACAGTGCCGGCCACGACGAAACAGCATGGCGCGCAGTCCAATCCACCTCGCCGACGGGCTCCCAGGGCTCCAGGTGCGCGCGGTCGGTCAGCCGCATCCGGCTCCACACCGGGCCGTCGCGCAACCGCACCGGCCGCAATCGCACCACCCCGGCATGCACCCGGATCGGACCGACCGACAGCGGCCAGCCAGGATGCATCGAACTCGAACGCAACAGGTTCACGAATCAGCCACGCTGTGCAAGAAAGGCCACGTCGACCGATTCGCCCGTGCGAATCTGCTCGGCCTCGGTCGGCACGATCACCAGGCAGTTGGCCTCCGCGAGGGTGGCCAGCAGGTGCGACGCGCCCGGGGCCCCGCCCAGCGCCTGCACCAGGTACTCGCCGGTGTCCTGATCGCGCATCAACTGGCCACGCAGAAATCCCTTGCGCCCCACCACCGACGAGATGGGTGACAACGTCCGAGCCGGCACCACGCGCCGCATCGGCTGCCGCTTGCCCAGCGACATCCGGATCAACGGACGGACCATCACCTCGAAGACCACCAGCGCACTCACCGGGTTCGCGGGCAGCAGGAAAACCGGGACGCCGTCGCGGCCGAGCGTGCCGAAACCCTGCACCGATCCGGGGTGCATCGCGATCCGGGCGACCTCCATCTCCCCCAGCTCGGCGAGCACCGCGCGCACGCCCTCGGCCGCCGCGCCGCCGACAGCGCCCGCGATCACCACGACTTCCGACCGGCTCAGCTGGCCCTCGATCACATCGCGCAGGGTCTTGGGGTCGGCATCCACGATGCCGACGCGGTTCACCTCGGCGCCGGCGTCGCGCCCGGCGGCGGCCAAGGCATAGGAGTTGACGTCATAGACCTGGCCGTTGCCGGGCGTGCGGGAGATGTCGACGAGCTCGCCGCCGACGGAGATGACCGTCAGCCGCGGCCGCGGGTGGACCAGCACGCGTTCGCGGCCCACCGCCGCCAGGAGTCCGACCTGGGCCGGCCCGATGATGGTGCCGGCACGCACCGCGACGTCGCCGGGCTGCACGTCGTCCCCGGTACGACGGACGTAGGCGCCGGACCGCACCCCGCGCAGGACCCGCACGCGCGATTCGCCGCCGTCGGTCCAGCGCAGCGGCAGCACCGCGTCGGCGAGCGTGGGCATCGGCGCACCGGTCTGCACCCGGGCGGCCTGCCGCGGCTGCAGGCGAGTGGGGGTTCGTTCGCCGGCGGCGATGGTCGAGACCACGGGCAGCGTGACGTCGGCGTCGCCGCCGGAATCCGCGCCAATGACGTCGACGCTGCGCACCGCATAGCCGTCGATGGCGGCTTGATCGAACCCGGGCAACGGGCGTTCGGTGACCACCTCTTCGGCGCACATCAGGCCCTGCGCTTCGGCTATCGCCACCCGCACCGGCCGCGGTGCCACCGCCGCAGCCGCAACCCGGGCCTGCTGGTCCTCAACCGAACGCACAGCTCGCCTTTCTGCATACCTCGCACACCGTGGCTGACCACATGCTCGCGCACGTGCGGGCCAACCGTACCGCCGGTGTCAGGCGCTCAGCGCTCGGCAAGACCCAATCGCTCGACCAACCAACGCCGCAATTCCGGGCCGTAGTCGTCGCGTTCCAACGCAAAGTCAACCGCAGCTTTAAGGTAGCCGCCGGGATTTCCCAGGTCGTGTCGGGACCCGCGGTGCACCACCACATGCACGGGGTGGCCGTCCTCGATGAGGAGCGCGATGGCGTCCGTCAACTGGATCTCGCCGCCGACACCCTTCTGCACGCGCCGCAACGCGTCGAAGATGGCGCGGTCCAGGATGTACCGACCGGCCGCGGCGAACGGCGACGGGGCGTCCTCGGCCTTCGGCTTCTCCACCATGCCCTTGACGCGCAGCACATTCGGGTTGGCCGCGTCGGGCACCGTCTCGACGTCGAACACGCCGTAGGCGCTGATCTCGTCCTCGGGCACCTCGATGGCGCACAACACCGAGCCGCCACGCTTGGCGCGTACCTTCGCCATGGTCTCGAGCACGCCGGTCGGCAGCACCAGATCGTCGGGCAGCAGGACCGCGATGGCATCCTCGTCGGGCAGCAGCACCGGCTCGACGCAGCTGACGGCGTGGCCCAGGCCCAGGGGCTCGGCCTGCACGACCGACTCCACCTTGATCAATGCGGGTGCGCGCCGCACCTTCTCGAGCACCACGTGCTTGCCGCGCGCCTCGAGCGTTCCTTCGAGGATGAGGTCCTCGACGAAATGCGCAACGACGCCGTCCTTGCCCTCCGAGGTCACGATGACCAGTCGCTCGCCGCCGGCGTCGGCAGCTTCCGCAGCAACCAGCTCGATGCCGGGGGTGTCGACGACCGGCAGCAACTCCTTGGGCACGGTCTTGGTGGCAGGCAGGAAACGCGTGCCCAGACCAGCCGCCGGGACCACCGCGGTACGCGGCATCGGCACTGAAGTCTGTGTCGTCATTGTTCACACGATAACGGCAATGCCTCGATCTGCCCTACCAAGGTGCACCTTCCAGGGGTCAGCGGCAACGCCGAAGTGGCCGTTACCTGGACAGGTGTACAACACCGGGCGAGCAAATATGACACGGTGGTAACCGTGACCCCTGAGGGAAAGCGTGAGCTGCGCAGCGCCATCCTGAATCGACGGCGGGCCCTGACGCCGGAGCAGAGGCAGGCGGACGCCGAAGCGCTGGCGCGACGGGCGCCCGAATTGGTGAGCCCCGGCGTCGTGGTGTGCGCGTATGTCCCGATCGGCACCGAACCGGGTTCGCCGGCGATGCTGGACGCCCTGATCGACGCCGGTGCCCGGGTGTTGTTGCCGGTGACGCACCCCGACGCCCCGCTGAGCTGGGGCTGGTATCGCGCCGGGCATCTCACGAAGGCGTCCTTCGGACTACTCGAACCGGCGGGGCCGCATCTTGCACCCGATGCGATCCGGCAGGCCGGCGTGGTGCTGGTCCCTGCGCTCGCCGTCGACCGTGCGGGCGTGCGCCTCGGCCGCGGCGCCGGCTTCTACGACCGGTCGCTCTCGCTGGCCGCGGCGGACGCGCTGCTCGTGGCGGTGGTGTACGACGACGATCTGCTGCCGGCGCTACCTGCCGAACCGCACGACGTCGCGATGACGCATGCCCTGACCCCGCGGGCGGGCCTGGTCACGCTGGGAGTTTGAAGCTGAGGGAGACGATCAGTCCTTGCCGCAGGTACATCCCGATCCGCAGTTGCAGTTTTCACAGGTGCAGTCCGGGTTGTCACAGCCGCCCTTGGTCATGATGCGAGTCATGCGCACAATGCTATGTGTCCCGCCGCCATCCCGGACGTGATTGCCCCTGCCACCTGGCCACCGGGCCTGTCGGCCTGGGAATGCCCGGCACCGAATAGCTGTTTTGGCACTTGAGCCGGTAGAGTGCTAACAAGTTTGACGACCTCGGAGGTTTACGTGCCGACCTATTCCTACGCGTGTACCGAGTGCGACAACCGGTTCGACGCGGTGCAGGCATTCAGCGATGACGCGCTGACCGAATGCCCGAAGTGCCACGGCCGGCTGCGCAAGCTGTTCGGCTCCGTCGGCGTGGTCTTCAAGGGCAGCGGCTTCTACCGCACCGACAACCGCGATTCGAAGAGCTCCAGCACCGCGGCCGCTCCCGCAAAGAGCGAGTCGAGCTCCAGCTCGTCGGACTCGTCTTCGTCGTCCTCGTCGTCCTCGTCGAGCAGCAGCACGAAGTCGGCCGCGCCGGCCGCCGCCGCGTCCAACTGAGTTATCCACAGGCCGGAAGCGTTCCGGCCTGTGTTTCCCGCACAGAATCCCTACCGTTACGGCATGGGGGATTCGCTCGATGCGCCGTTGATCGGCCGACTGACACACAAGCTGCGGCCCGACTGGACCAGGACCACGGCCGCGCGCCGCGCCGCCGCAGGGATGTTGGTGGTCCTCGCGGCCGTCATCGAATTTCGGCCGGACCCCGCGGACGGACAGGTCGCCGTCGTCGTCGCCGCGCATGACCTGTCCCCCGGCTCAGCCTTGACGGCAGACGACGTCGTCGTCGAATCCCGTTCCGCGCCAGGCATTCCCGACGGCGCACTGCGCGAATCCAGCGCCGTCGTCGGCTCGACGCTGGCCGCCCCAGCGCGACGCGGCGAGGTCATCACCGACGTGCGGATACTCGGTTCCCGGCTCACCGTCGCCGCCGCCGGGCCCGACGCGCGCATGGTACCACTGCATCTGGCGGACGCCGCGCTCCCGGACCTGCTGCGCGCAGGCGACGTGGTCGACGTCCTGGCCGGACCGGAGAACGCCGGCACGACAGCCGATCAATCGCCGGCCGAGGTGATCGCCACCGACGCGCGGGTGGTGCTGGTGTCCGAACGGCGCAAGTCACCGACGAGCGCCGACGAACGCGTCGTACTCGTCGCCCTGCCGCGGCACAGCGCCAATGTCGTCGCGGGCGCGGCGCTGCACCGGGCCATCACCGTCACTCTGCACTGATCCGCGAAATTTGCCGCACGGCTGATTTCGATTTCGTCACCAGTACGCATCTGTTGCGATCGTCCGGCCGCCGACTCCTGCACGATGCTCAGGTCGGTCTTACCGTTCGTGGGTACAGGCCGTATCACAGGGAGGGCAGTCATGCTTAAGGGCTTCAAAGAGTTTCTCGCACAGGGGAACATCGTCGATCTGGCGGTCGCCGTCGTGATCGGCGCCGCGTTCACCACGCTGGTGAAGGCGTTCACCGACCAGGTGATCCAGCCGTTGATCTCCAGCATCGGTGCCGGCGGCGACCACTCGTACGGGGTCCTGCGGATCCACCTGCTCGGCGACAACTACATGGACCTGAACGCGGTCTTGAGCGCGACGATCAACTTCGTCCTGGTGGCCGCCGTCATCTACTTCGTGGTTGTGCTGCCGTACAGCAAGTTCCGCGCGGCCAAGGAAGACGCCATCAAGGAGGAAGTCGAACTTCTGAAGGAAATCCGCGACCTGCTCGGCAACAAGTAGCGGATACGACAAAGCCCCCGGCCTGAAGTGGTCCCCGAAAGTTGGACCCTGACGTAGGGAGCTTAAGCCGCGAGGGCCGAGCAATTGTCAATACCTGTGGATCGGGGTGTTTCAGGCGACCTCCGTTTCGGTGTGTTGATCGCCGTCTGACGG